>JACRCS010000658.1 GCA_016218905.1 Deltaproteobacteria bacterium | reverse complement strand
GGCGGCAACGTCACGCAGCTGCACTACGCGCGCCGCGGCATCGTCACGCCGGAGATGAAGTTCATCGCCATCCGCGAGGGCGTCGAACCGGAGTTCGTGCGCGCGGAGGTCGCCGCGGGGCGCGCGATCATCCCGTCGAACGTCAACCCCCCCGAGACCGAGCCGATGATCATCGGCCGCAACTTCCTCGTCAAGATCAACGCGAACATCGGCAACTCAGCCGTCGCGTCGTCGATCGAGGAAGAGGTCGACAAGATGACGTGGGCGACGCGCTGGGGCGCCGACACAGTGATGGACCTCTCGACCGGGCGCAACATCCACACGACGCGCGAGTGGATCATCCGCAACTCGCCGGTGCCCATCGGCACCGTGCCGATCTACCAGGCGCTGGAGAAGGTCGATGGCAAGATCGAGGAACTGTCGTGGGAGGTCTACCGCGACACACTGATCGAGCCGGCGGAGCAGGGCGTCGACTACTTCACGATCCACGCCGGCGTGCTCCTGCGCTATGTGCCGCTGACGGCGAAGCGCGTGACTGGCATCGTCTCGCGCGGCGGCTCGATCATGGCGGCATGGTGCCTCGCGCACCACCAGGAGAACTTCCTGTACACGCACTTCGAGGACATCTGCGAGATCATGCAGTCGTATGACATCGCGTTCTCGCTGGGCGACGGACTGCGGCCGGGGTGCGTCGCCGACGCCAACGACGAGGCGCAGTTCGCCGAGCTCGAGACCCTGGGGGAGCTCACGCAGATCGCCTGGCGCCACGACGTCCAGACGATGATCGAGGGGCCGGGGCATGTGCCGATGCACCTGATTCAGGAGAATATGGAGAAGCAGCTCGCCCTTTGCCACGAGGCCCCGTTTTACACGCTCGGGCCGCTGACGACCGACATCGCGCCGGGGTACGACCACATCACCTCGGCCATCGGGGCGGCCCTCATCGGGTGGTACGGCTGCGCGATGCTCTGCTACGTGACGCCGAAGGAGCACCTGGGCCTTCCCGACAAGGAAGACGTCAAGCAGGGGGTCATCGCCTACAAGATTGCAGCCCATGCCGCGGACCTGGCGAAGGGGCATCCCGGCGCCCAGGCCCGGGACAATGCCCTCTCCAGGGCCCGGTATGCGTTCCGGTGGGAGGACCGGTTCCACCTCGCCCTTGATCCGGAGACCGCCCGAGCGTACCACGACGAGACGCTCCCCGCCGAGGGGGCCAAGGTGGCCCACTTCTGCTCGATGTGCGGTCCGAAGTTCTGCTCGATGAAGATCACGGAGGAGGTGCGAGCCTATGCCACCGCTCGTCATCTGGAGGAGCAAGAGGCCCTCCAGGCGGGGATGCGGGAAAAGGCCGAGGAGTTCAAACAGCAGGTTGGCCAACCGGAGAGGAGCGTGCCATGACGAACCCCGCGCGCATCACACCCACCCGGGAGGCGGACATCACCCGGGGGATCGCCAGGGCCTGGAGCGAGCAGTTCCAAGATCTGGTTCAGAGCGACGTGTTGATCGTGGGCTCCGGCCCCGCCGGCCTGGTCTGCGGGATGGACCTGGCGCGGGCCGGTCGACGCGTCGTCCTGGTGGAACAGATGAACCACCTGGGGGGCGGCTTTTGGAACGGCGGGTATCTGATGAACAAGGCGACGATCGCCGCTCCAGCCCAGCTCCTCTTGGAGGAAGTCGGCGTTCCCTGCAAGCTCTTGCAAGACGGCCTCTACCTGGTCGATGCCCCCCACGCCGTCGCCAAGCTCATCGGCGCGGCGTGCGACGCGGGTGTAAAGGTGCTGAACCTCACGAAGGTCATCGACGTAATCCTCCGGGAAGGGCGGATTGAGGGGATCGTCGTCAACTGGGCGCCCGTCGAGGCGATGGGGCACGATGCCGCCCACGTGGACCCCATCGGCCTGGAGGCGACGGTCACGGTCGATGCCACGGGGCATGACGCCGCTGTGGTCGCACTCCTCAGCCGTCGGAAGCTCTTCGCCCCCGTGCCGGGGAACGGGCCCATGTGGGTGGAGCGGTCGGAGCAGGAGGTCCTGAACCGGACGGGCGAGGTCTTCCCCGGCCTGTTCGTCGTGGGGCTGTCGGTCGCGGCCGTCCACGGGACGCCCCGGATGGGGCCAGCCTTCGGGAGCATGCTCCTGTCGGGACGCATTGGCGCGGCACAGATTGCGCAGCGACTGGCGGGGAAGCCTTGAGTGGTACTGGGGTGGGAGGAGGTGGTTCTTGATTACCGCCACTTGGATAGTCAGCCTTCTCCTGGCCCTCGTTGTCATGGTCCCGAGCGAGGCGACCTCGGCTGTCCGCGCGGAGGCGGTGGAGATTCCCGGTCCCAAGAACCTTACCTTGACGGCGGACTACCGCGCGCCGATCAACCCTCGTCCGAAAGCCCCGGCGATCCTCCTGGTCCACGGTATCTTTCAGACGGGCCGGTTCCTGGTCGTCCGCCCATTGGCTGAGGCGCTGGCGGAGAAAGGGTACCCTACCCTCTCCATCACGTTGAGCCACGGGGTGAGTCTGCGCACCGACCCCCTCACGTGCGACTCGCTCCACCGGTATCCCTTCGAAGACAGCCTGCCGGAAATCCGCGCCTGGCTGCAGTGGCTGAGACAGCGAGGCCATCCCACCGCCATATTAGTGGGCCACAGCATCGGGGCCAACCAGGTGCTCTACTATGCCGTCCGGACGGAGGATCCCGCCCTCCGCGGCCTCGTGACGGTCGCGTTGGTCGCCTCTGAGCGTCCGCAGCTCATCGAACTGTTTCAACAGACAACGGGGAAAAGTTATGATGCCATGCTCCAAGAGGCCAAACGCCTGGTCAAGGAAGGGAAGGGCGACCATCTCCTCACCGTTCCTTTCTTCGCCTGTTCCCAAGCCCGGGTGACGGCGCGCGCTTTCCTCTCCTATTTCGGCCCCGATGCGCCTCGGAGGCCCGAGCCTCTGTTGCCCGCTGTCCGGATCCCGTATCTGGCCGTGCACGGGAGCGCCGACTCCCGGGCTGCGGCCCTGGCCCCGCAGGTCCGCTCCCTCCAGAAAGAGAACCCCGCCTTCCGCTGGAAAGAGATCGAGGCCGCGGACCATTTCTTTCGGGAGTTCCTGGCGGAGGATCTCGCCGAGGCCGCGCAGCAGTTCCTGAAAGGGTTGCCGTGAACCCCGTTACTCCCCTCCTGACGGAAACTCAACGGAAGCGATTTCAACCTGGCGGTGAGCTTGTCGAACCTGTC
>JACRCS010000639.1 GCA_016218905.1 Deltaproteobacteria bacterium | reverse complement strand
TGTCGTTCGAGACCTTCGCGGAGAAGTTCGAGCGCGCGAGCGTGAAGGCGGGCAAGGAGCAGTACCTCGTCCCCTACTACATCGCGAGCCACCCGGGCTCGGGCGTCGCCGAGATGATCGAGCTCGCCCTCTTCCTGAAGGCGCACGGGTACAAGCCGAGGCAGGTGCAGGACTTCATCCCCGCCCCGATGGACATCGCGACGTGCATGTACTGGACGGGCCTCGACCCGCAGACACTGGAGCCGGTGAGCACGGTCACGAAGCTGGGCGACCGCAAGATCCAGAAGGCGCTCATCCAGTTCTTCAAACCGGAGAACTGGTTCGCGGTCCACAAGGCGCTGACGGAGGCCGGGCGGAGCGATCTCATCGGCGGCGGGCCGCAGTGCCTCATTCCCCAGAACCCGCCGCACGAGGCGGTCGACGCGCGGCGGCGCGAGGCGCGGGAGAGCACGTACGTCCACGCGAAGGACGCGGGGACGTCGGAGACGGCGGCGTCGGGACCCGGGGCCGCCGGGGAAAGGAAGTCCGCCGACGATGGTACTCGTGGGAAGCCGCGTGACGGAGTCGGCTACCGGCCGGGCCGGGCAGGACACAGGAGACGTGGTCCGGGCTGATCGGCGTCCGGTCCGGAGCCCGGGCTGCCATCGACTCGGGCGCGGCGAACGGGTTAGGATCGAGGCGAATCGGGGCGGCGCGGACAGAATCAGTCGTATTGCGGCGTAGCCCGCGTTCGACGAAAGAGCGTTGGGGCTCCGAGCGACTCTGACCGCGAGATGCGATCGTGAATCCACCGGCCCCTCGACTGCGACGCTGCTTCCATCACGCCGATCGGATGGCGATTGCCGTGTGTATGTCGTGCCGGAAGGAGGTCTGCTCGGACTGTGCGACCACCTTCGACGGCATCAACTACTGCAATCCGTGCCTGGCCGCGAGACGAGGAGCGGACCACGAGAAGAGCCACTGGCTCGGATGGGTTTGCCTGGCTGCCGCGATCGGCGTGCTCTTCCTGGCAACCCGGTTCGTGATGGTCTGGTGGGGCGTCCTGGCCGCGAGGCTCCTTTGAGGTCCGACTCCATTCCGGTCTCCGGCATTCTCGACGAGGCGAGTGATCTCGTTCGGACGATCGCCCGCCCGTGGCTCGCTCTCCTCTGGCTCTCCACACTCCCCGGGATGATGTCGCTCGTCTTCTTCGTCGACCGCCTCGCGGTCCTCGGCGAGAAGGCCGATGGGTACGGGGGCGTTCTCTATGCGTCGGCGACCCTTTCGCTCCTGGCGTTCCTTCTCACCCTGGTTGGCCGAGCGCTTTTCGTTCGTGCTCTCGGCCTCGCCATGACCTCGCGAACGTCGCCCGGCGCCGAGGCCTTCCGGCTTTCGCCCGTGGGGCTCGTGACCTATCTCTACACGGGCCTGGCGGGGGCCCTGCTGTTTCACTGCACGGCGATGACCGTTCTCGCAATCCCTTTCACGATCGCCTTCTCCGGCCTCGCCGCAGCCACGTGGGACCGTGCCGCCCGTCCTTCCCTTCTCGAGCCGCTGCGCGAGATCGGCAGGGCGAGCCGGGCGGCGAACGCGGTCATCGGAATCCAGTTCGTGTCGGGCGTGGCCCTCGTGGTCGCCTTCGTGAACCTCGCCGTCCTCTTCCAGGCGGGGCTCTGGCTGCTCGGGGCGATCCCGTGGCTCGATACGGGTGCGGCCCAGGCTCTCTATTCCTGGGACAACCGCCGTTTCCTCCTCCTCGTGTTCGCCGGTGCCGCGCTCGCCGTCGAGCCGTTCTGGCTTGCCGCCAACGTGGTGCTCGTGCGGAAGCTGCGAAGGCTCGAGACCGGCGAAGACCTGCGCCGTTGGTTCGACCGGATCCGCTCGGAAAGGCCAGCGGCGTGACGAGGGCGCCGACGGCTCTTCGCGTTCTCGCTCTCGTCCTTCTCGTCGGGAGCCTCGAACCGGTTGCCTACGCCGAAACGTCTACCGGCGAGAACCCTTCCTCGACTCCCGACGCCGGTTCGACGATGAGTCTCGCGGACTACCGCGCCTCTCTCTCCACGATCTCCGAGGCTCTTGACCGGGGCGATGTCGCTTCAGCCCGATCGGAGGCCGCGCGGCTTGGCGGTGCCCGGGTCGAAGGCGGAATCGTGGCCGATCGACCTCTGCTGACCGGAATCGCCCGGGTCTCGGCTCCAGCCGAAGCGCGGCGGCTCGGGAGGCGTACCGCCGTCGTGCGGGATGCGCTCGACTCCCTGCCGGGTCTCGCGGGCCACCGCCCGCCAGCGCCCGACCGGGCTCTCTTCGAGGCGATCCGCAAGTCCGAGCAGGCCGTCGAGCTCGCCGCGGGAGAGGCCATCTCCCTGCCTCATCCTCCCGATTCGAGCTTCTGGAAGCGTCTCGTCGAATTGCTGAAGAGCGGTGTGGAGTGGCTGGGAGCCCGGCTCTCGGACCTGATGGACTGGCTCCAGAGGGTCTGGCCGTCGAGGAAGCCGGATCGATCGGCCGGCGGGCTCAGTCTCCCGGTGGTCGTCGCGATACTCGTGGCGACGGTGGTCGGAGTCCTCGCCATTGCGGCCGTCATCGTCCTTCGCAGGAAGGCTCCGGCCGTCGAGGCCGAATCCTCGGGACGACCCGTTCCGGCCGAATCCGAGATGGATGCGGATCCCCTTTCCCGCGGGACCTCGGAATGGGAGAGGCTCGCGGAGGAGCTTGCCCGCAGGGGACGGATACGGGAAGCGATCCGGGCCTGGTACCACGTCGTGCTGACGACGCTCTTCGGCGCCGGCCTCCTCCATCACCGCAAGGGGATCACGAACTGGGAGTACGTATCGACGCTTTCTCCGGACCTCTCGTGGCGGAGCCGTTTCGTCCAGCTGACGAGGCGTTTCGAAAGAGAGTGGTATGGGAGCGAGCGCAGCGGCCAGGAGGAGCTCTCCGAGGTCGTCGACGAGGCCCGCGGGATCGTCGCGGCGGTCCGCTCGCGCCGGGAGAGTGCATGAGCCGGCGAGCCGGAAACGTCCTGCTCGTCCTCGCGGTCACCGCCTACTTCGCGTCGGTAATCGGCTGGCTCTCCTCCGATCGGCGCCTTCGGAAGGAGGTCTTTCCCGACTACTCCTCGAGGGGGACCGGACCGAAAGGGTTGAGCCTCGCCTTTCGCTACCTGGCGGGCGCGCGGAGCGCTACGGGAGTGCGAGCAGCCGCTCCGGTGGCCCGGTCGGTGAGGCGCTGGACCCGTCCGGGAGATCTCTCGGCCCTCGAACCCGACGGTGTCCTCTTTCGGATCGGACCCGATCCCGCTCCCGAATTCTCCGGATCTCCGGAGGCCGACGACGATGGCGGGAAGAGGCCGCAGGCCGCGAAGCGCCCTCCTCCTCGGAAGAAGACCGTTACGGAACCTTCCAGTCCTCCCTTATCGATCGAAGAGGAGGCGTGGGTCCGCGGCGGCGGGCGGCTCGTCCTCGCCATCGACCACGACGGGAACGGCTTCACGGTGGCGCCGACCGATCGAGGGGCGCCGCCGATCGAGAAGGCGTTCCCGATCTGGCCAAGGGTCGAGAGACTTGGGGGACCAGCGCCCCGGTTCCTCTCAGGGCCTGCGCTCGAGCGGGGGCATACGCTCCTTTCGAGCGGGGCTCGGTGCGTCGCGGCCCGCATTCCGTTCGGCCGGGGGGAGCTGGTCGTCTTCGCTTTCCCCGAGCTCTTCACGAACGAGCGATTGGCAGAGAAGGACAACCTGGCCCTTCTCGAAGCCCTCGCGGGGGAGGGGCGGCCGGTCTGTTTCGACGAAGCCGTCCACGGAGGCGGAGCGGAGCCAGGTCTTCTCCAGCTCCTCCTCGAGTGGGGATTCGGTCCGGCGCTCGTCCTCGCGACTCTCGCCGCGCTCCTGGCCCTGTGGCGGGGACGAATCCGGATCGGTCCGCCGGACGAGCCACCGCTCGAACGCCGCACAGAAGCGCTCGATCTCGTCGATTCCCTCGGCAGGCTCTACGAATCGACTCTCGGCCGGGGCGCGGCGCTCCGGCTCTACCGCGAGTGCCTCACCCGCACGGTGGCGGCCCGAACAGGGCTCCGGGGGGAAGCGCTCGACGATCGGGTTCGCACGATGCTGGCCCGGCCGCTCGAATGTGAGCGGATGCCGATACCGAATCACGACCTGAATGCCCCGGAGTTCGCCCGCGATCTCGCGACGATCAACGAGGCCTTCCGAAAGGGAGAACATGGCTGACCAGACCGCGCTGCTGGCGAAGTGGCAGACGATTCTCGGACGTCTCGGTGAGGTCATCGAGGGACAGGAGCGGGTGAAGGAGCAGATCCTGATCGCGATGCTCGCTTCGGGGCATGCCCTCCTCGAAGGGATTCCCGGCACGGGGAAGACGCTCCTTGCGCTGGCGCTGGCGCGGCTCGTAGGGATCCGGTTCGGCCGGGTGCAGTTCACCCCCGACCTGATGCCGGCGGACCTGCTCGGGACGAACGTCTACGACGAGAAGTCGAGGGAGTTCCAGTTTCACCCCGGGCCGATCTTCTCCGACCTGCTTCTCGCCGACGAGGTCAACCGGACCCCTCCTCGCACGCAAGCGGCGCTCCTGGAGGCGATGCAGGAGTCGGGCGTGACGGTCGATGGAGTCCGAAGGATCGTCTCGCCGTTCTTCCTGGTCCTGGCGACCCAGAACCCGGTCGAGTTCGAAGGGACCTACCCGCTGCCGGAGGCGCAGCGGGACCGGTTCCTCCTCAAGATCGTCATCGACTATCCGGCGGCCGAAGCCGAGGCGCGGATGCTCGCGGCCTACGCCTCCGGGCGGCGGCTTCACGACGAGGCGGTCGAGAGTCTCGCGCCGGTTCTCTCCCCCGAGGAGCTCGTCGCTTCGCGCGATTTCGTTTCGAGAGGGGTCCGCGTCGAGCCGGGCCTGCAGGCCTACGTCCTGGCGATCGTCACGGCGACGCGGAGGGACGAGTCGATCCAGATCGGCGGCGGTCCTCGCGCCTCGCTCGCCTTGCTCCAGACGAGCCGCGCGCTGGCGGCCCTGCGCGGGCGCGACTTCGTGACCCCCGACGACGTCAAGGAGATGGCCGGGCCCGTGCTGGCCCACCGGGTCACCCTCACGCCAGAGGCCGAGATGGAGGGGCGAACCCTCGACGACGTTCTCCGGCGGATCTTCGAGAAGGTGGAAGTCCCCCGCTGATGTCTCGCTTCCGCCCGGGGCCGATCCCCGGCCGGCTTCTCGTCGTTCTTTCGGCGGTGGCCCTCGCGGTGCCACTCGTGCCGGAGCTGGTCTGGATTCTCTGCGTGGCCCTTCTCTCGATCGCCGCCTTCGCGTTCGTCGAGGCGCTCGTGCTGTCACGGACCACCGTCTTCGTCGATCGCCCCCGTACGGTCGTCCTTTCGCTCGACGAAGAGGAGCCGATACCGGTGTCCGTCTGGACCAACGCGCCGCGTTCGGTCAGGGTCGTCCTCCGCCAGCGATGGCCCTCCCTCGTCGACTGCCCCTCTTCGACCGGCGAGGGATGGCTTCGCCCGGGGGAGCGGCTCGGCTTCTCCTTCGGCGCGCGCGCGATCGCTCGCGGCGCGGCGCCGCTCGAGAAGGCGCACGTTGCCCTCACGTTCTGGAGCTTCTCGGAGCGGATCGTCCCGGCCGGCGAGGCGAGCTCGCTCGCGGTCGTCCCCAACCTGAAGGCGGTCCGGCGGCTTCACGGCCAGCTCAATCGCCATGCCCTCCGGGGTCCGGGCAGTCGAGCGGCCGCCCGCGTGGGAAAGGGGAGAGAGTTCGACCGCCTGCGTGGATACGTTTCCGGCGACGACTTCCGGGACGTTGCCTGGAAAGCCTCGGCGCGGCACAGGAAGCTCATCGTCCGGGAGTTCCGTCTCGACCGGTCGCAGGACGTCCTCGTCTGCCTCGACCGGGGCCACCGGATGGCGGCGCGCGTCGGAGCCGTCTCCCGGCTCGATCACGCGGTCAACGCGGCGTTGCTCCTCGCCTACGTCTGCAACCGGATGGAGGACCGGCTCGGCATCCTCTCCTTCGCCGCTCGCGTCGAGGCCGGGCCGGCTCCGGCCCGCGGGAGAGACCACCTACGCCAAGCGACCCGCTTCCTCACGGAGCTCGAGCCGGCCTATG
>JACRCS010000638.1 GCA_016218905.1 Deltaproteobacteria bacterium | reverse complement strand
GATCCGGGCGCGGAAGCCGGCGTCCGGCACGGTGTCGACCTCGAGCGACGCGCGCCCGCGATACATCGCCTCGAGGCGCTCACGAGTATTCGCGATCCCCACCCCGTCCTGGAGGGGAAAAGTCGCTCCCAACCCGTCGTCCTGAACGGTCAGGAGAAGTGACGCCCCTTCAGGCCGCGCGGAGATCGTCAATCGACCCGGACCCACCTTCGTCGAAAGCCCGTGGCGAATGGCGTTCTCCACCAGCGGAAGCACGACCAGGCTGGGCACCTGGCAATCGAGCACCGACTCGTCGACGCTCCACTCGACGCGAAGACGGTCTCCAAACCGGACCTGCTCGATATCCAGGTACTTTCGGGTCAGCTCGAGCTCCGACCGCAGGCTCAGGGTCTGCCCCGAGGCGTTCTCGAGCATGGCCCGAAGCAGCGCAGACAGGCGCACGAGGAGACCGTCCGCGGTCGCGGGATCGCGGTGAAGAAGCGTCGAGATCGCCTGGAGGGCGTTGAAGAGGAAGTGCGGGTGGATCTGCCGCTGGAGGAGAGCCAGTCGGGCCTCGGCGAGCTGGCTGGCCAGGCGCGCGGCCAGCAGCTCCTCCTCCCGCCGGGCCTGAGCGTGCTCCATGGCTTCGGCCCCGAGGAGGATCAAGAGGTAGACGAAAGGCACGTTGCAGAAGCTGCCGATCAGGTTCTCCGTCGTTGGAACGAGCAAGGAGAGACGGGAGACCTCCCAGCCCGACGCGAAGCAGGCCCAGAGTAGAAGGATCCCTCGCTGTATGAGCCAGTAGGGGATGAAGACCAGGGCCATGCTCAGCAAATGGGCGGCCAGGGTGCGCCCCAAGCCCAGCTTCTCGATCCGGACGCGCCTGCTCGAGGAGAGCACGATCGGGGCGAGGAAGGCCCAGGGCATGATGCCCGCCAGCTCGCCCCGGATGAGCTCCGGCCATGGCAGGTGCAACATCCTTCCCTGGAGGATCCACAGGAGCGCCAGTCCCCCGAAGAACAGGAGGCGAAAGCCTAAGCGGTCCCAGGAGAGGAGGAATTGCGCCTGGCTCGCCCGGGATGGCCGTACCTGGAGATTCATTTTGAGCCTGCTGGACTCCGCCATCTTAAGGTGTAGAGGGTCCAGGGACCGCCCGAGGGAGGCGAGCCCAGGGTAGGCGCGGTCCTGTCCCCCGTTGAGGAGCGACCCGGTGGGCGACACAGCTCCAACATCGCGATGAGCGGGCCGCTCTGCCGGTCATCGTCGGCCCACGGCGGTGAGATAGAGCGGCGCTTCCTCCTGGAGTTCCAGGCCTAGCAGGGCAGCCACGTCTCGGTCCTGGAAGGCCCCAACTCCACAGACACCGAGGCGCAGGGCAGTGCCCTGGAGGTAAAGGGCCTCACCCACGAGCCCTGCTCGAAGGTTGGCGTAGCGGTATCCACGGTCGCCATCCGGCAGGAACAGGTCCTTCCATGTGACGGTCTTCACGAACAACACGTTGGCCGTGCCGCAGAACTCCTGGTGCATGCTCGCGGCCTCGCAGCTGCGGGAGAGATCCCCCGCCCGGAGCAGACGCAGCGCGTGCGGGCCCGGAAGGTAGCGATACACGCCGGGAGCGAGGCCCTTCACGTCTCTGACGATCGGGTACAGATTCAGCGGGGCCGTATCGGCCAGAAGGGGGTCTGTGGTGGTCCCCGACATGCCGGCCGAAGCGGCGCAGAGAGCGGAGAGCTCCTCGAGCGTCAAGGGTCCCGGCACGTATTTGCGCACCGATCGTCTCGCCCGGATGCTCTCAAAGAGCGCCTGCCCCGCCGCGGGCGGAGGCAGAGGAACGTCGCCCGGCTCGGCCGGCAGGCGGCCCGCCGGGTGGCGGGCAAGGGGCGCCTGCCCCCCGGCGAGCCTCAGGGCGGTACCGCCGTGGATGAGTTCGACGTAGGTGCGCTTGCCAGTGGTCGGGTCTGCCGGTTTGAAGAGCGGCTCGGGAATGTCGCGCGCCTCCCTGGTGAGGGGCATGACCAGGATGGGCGCCTCGTCGGTCACCTCCAGGCCGAGCGCGACCTGGAGAGCCTGGTCGTCGAAGCGTCCCAGCATGGGCGATTGCCAGCCTAGCGAGGCGGCGGACAGGGCTAGGTTGTAGGCGGCGTGACCGGTGTCTATGGCCACGTACCTGTAGGCGCGCTCGTCGTTCTTGTAGGCCGCTCGGGCGAAGGTCGCGGTGAGCACGACAACGGCCGGGGCGTTCTCGAAGTAGCCACGTCCTCCCGATGTGACGGCTACCTTGTCCGGGTTGAAGTCGGCCTGCAGGAGGACCAGCGCGGAAAACTTGGGGTTGTAGTAGTAGAGCCCCTGCGCCAGGCCACGGACGTCGATGGCGACCACGTAGACGTTGACCGGGTAGACGGCGTCGGCGCTCGGGGCGGCACGGAGCTCGATGGTGCGGGTGCGACCCGTCAGTGTGCCGGTGACCCCCTGGGTGTGGAAGAGAATCGTGCTGAGCTGGTCCAGATCCATGGGACTCTGGGCCGGCAGCGGACGGCCGGTGCGCCAGGCATCGTAGGCCGCCACCACTCCCGGTCCGTCCGTCGGCCTCTGGTCAGGGAGGCTGACGGTCGCGCCGGTAAAGGTGTTGTAGACCTCTGGCCGGGTCGCGATGGTCAGGCCGGGAAGGCCAATACTTGCCGGATACGAGCTGCCCTGGTGGTACCACTGGGCGAGTGGCAGCGAGGCGCCCTCCACCTCCACACGACGCACCGGAATCTGGCCGCCCTGGCCCCACTCGGTCGTCGGCCTGTGCGCCTCGTCGGTTGCGACGACGGTCATCGTCCTCGAGCCTTGTCTCATGCCCAACGAGAAGAGGAGCCCGACACACAGGACTCCCGTTCCGCCATAGCCGGTCCATCTCACCCAGCTGACGAACTGCGCCCGGTCCTCGGCGACCAGCCGCTCCGGCGCCCGGCGCTTCAAGTAGGCATCGATGCTTCGCCAGTGCAACACCACGTGGGTCAGTGTCAGGGCAAGCAGGACGTAGCCGGGCAGATAGTGCCAGTCGAACGCCGGCAGCTCCTGCTTCGCCACCCAGAAGACCCCCGTTCCCACCACGGCCAGGAAATACAGCAACGTGACCAGGCTGAGTCCGACCGTGATGTCAGCTCGCCGGGGCGCCCGCCCAAGGAGCGTTCTCAGCAGCAACTGGGCGAGCCACAGGACGAGTGGCGCGAGGAGAAGGATCGACTTCATCGACGGCATGAACGCCTCCTTTGCAAAACTATCGGCCAGACCCGCACGACGGTTTGAGCCGATCGATCGCCGAGGTGGCGACCCAGTGGATGGGATTCCCTTGCGGAGCGCGGCGAGTGAAGAAGAGGCGCCTCCGTCGGCCAACAGGTGGGCGCCGTACTCGCCGTGGGCGCTGGTGGGACGCACCGGAAGGGGTGATCCCGGCGGCTTCGCGCTTCCCGACCTGGGCCCCAAGCTGCGAAGCCCGTAGCAGGACGAGGAGGAAAGGCCCGCCGAGCCTTGTGAACCGTTGCTTCATGAAGCGCCTCCAGAGGAGAAGTGGAAGACGCAGGCTGCCTTCCCTCCTCGATAGGTACGGGCGCCCTGGTTCGGAGGTGCGCGGAATGTGACCAGTCCCGGAGAACGAGGGGTGAACCCGGGATTTCCGGGGCCGGGACTCGCGCACGAGCGACCCGGCCTCGAGCGGCTGGCTCGCGGCTTCGCGCGGACCGGCCTGGTCGAAAGCGCGCGACGGAGAACGATCACGGCGCTCGGTTCTCCCGTCGCCCGGTCGGGCCGATTTCGCCCATCGGAGAGATCGTAGTGAGGCAGAGCCGGAGGTGTGCCGGGGTATAGACTGAGCCATCCGCGGAGTCACCCCCTATGCGGTCCCGGCCAATCGGCCTTCGCGAGATGCCTGGCAGCGCGGGGTTCAGCTTCGACGGTCGGAAGAAAGCGCTCCATCCGGGAGGTATCCTGGATGTCAGATGAGCAGGAGGGACCGGGCAGCCCCGGCCGCCTTTCGGCGCCGAGAGAAGATCCCGCTCCGAGAGAGCCGGGGCAGGTGGTGCCCCCGTCACGGGACATGGGGCTACTCGTCGGCGTCTTCCTGGCGCTCGCCCTTGGAATCCTAACCGCGACCGTTCTTTACTACCGGAGCTACGAGGCGCGGTTCCGGACCGAGGTGGAGCGGCAGCTCTCGGCCGTCGCCGAGCTGAAGGTCTTCGAGCTGGAGCAGTTTCGAAAGGAGCGCCTGGGGGACGGCGATCTCCTGGTCGGGAATGCCGCCTTTTCCGAGCAGGTGGCTACCTTCCTGGGGCCCGGAGACCACTCGGCGGCAAGGAAAGTGCTGCTGCCGTGGCTGGAGAAGCTCAAGAAGCTGTACGACTACGAGAACGTCTTCCTGGCGGACCCACAGGCGAGAATCCTCTTGGCCGCGTCGTCCGCCGAGGGCCCTCTCTCGGCAACAGTGACCCGGCGGTTTCCAGAAGCTCTGGCTTTGTCCCGGGCGACGATGGTCGACTTCTACAGGCACGGGAGGGACCAGGGAATTCTTCTCGCTGTCTTGGCCCCCATCTCAGATCCGTCGGGTCGCGGGCCAGCGATCGGCGTGGTCGTCCTGAAGATCGACCCGAGACGTTACCTCGACCCGTTCCTTCAGCGTTGGCCCACGCGGAGTCGAACGGCCGAGACGCTTCTCGTTCGCCGGGAGCGCAGCGAGGTGGTCTTCCTGAACGAGCTGCGGTTTCGAAAAGGGACCGCCCTCTCTCTCCGGATACCCCTCACCGCGACAGAGGTCCCGGCCGTCCAGGCCGCTCTCGGCAAGGCCGGTGTCATGGAAGGGACCGACTATCGGGGCGTCCCCGTCTACGCGGCCATCCGCCCTGTTCCCGGCTCTCCCTGGAGCCTGGTGGCCAAGGTGGACGTCAAAGAAGCGCTGTCGCCGGTTCGGGAGAGGCTCTGGCTGGTGGCCTTTCTCGCCGTCGCCCTGTTCCTGGCATCGGGGGCCGGCGTCGGCGCCGTCTGGCGTCAGCAGCGCAGCCGGTTCTACGAGGAGCAGCTGAAGGCGGCGAAAGCCCTTTGGGAGGGAGAGGAGGAACGAAGGCGGGTGGCAGAGGCTCTCCGCGAGAGCGAGGCGAAATACCGGGTCCTGTTCGAGAGCATGGCCGAAGGCGTCGCTCTCCACGAGATGATCTACGGTGAAGACGGGGAGGTCGTCGACTACAGAATACTGGACGTCAATCCAGCCTATGAATGGCTCACAGGCGTCGTGCCCGAGAAGGCGCGCTTGGCACTTGCGACTGAGCTCTATGGAACGGGAGCGCCGCCATACCTCGCCGAATACGACCAGGTCGTCCGGACGGGGAAGCCGTCGTCGTTCGAGACCTACTTCCCGCCGCTGAAGCGGCACTTCAGGATCTCGGCCGTTCGTCAGAAGCCGGGGCAGTTCGCCACGGTCTTCGAGGACATCACCACCCAGAAGAGACAGGAAGACGAGCTGAAGGCGAAGAACGCCGAGATGGAGCGGTTCACCTATCTCGTCTCTCACGACTTGAAGAGCCCTCTCGTCACGGTCAAGACCTTCCTCGGTTACCTGGAAGAGGACCTGAAGACGCAGGACGCCACCCGCATCGAGAAGGACCATTTCTTCCTCCGGGCGGCCACGGACAAGATGGGGAGGCTCCTGGAAGACCTGCTCGAGCTGTCCCGGGTCGGACGCGTCGTCCACTCGCCAACGGAGGTGACGGTCGGCGAGCTGATTTCGGAGGCGACCGAAGTGGTGGCCGGCCGGATCGAAGAACGGGGAGTGGAGATCGAAGCGGGGCCGGGCGATGTCGTCTTCTTCGGCGATCGTCTTCGCCTCGGCCAGATCTGGCAGAACCTGCTCGAGAATGCCGTCAAGTTCATGGGTGATCAGAAGGCGCCCCGCGTCGAGTTCGGCGAGAACGGGAGGGGCCGGGAGACGGTCTTTTTCGTCAGGGACAACGGTATCGGCATCGACCCGCGTTTTCAGGAGAAGGTCCTGGGCCTCTTCGAGAAGCTGGATCCGGGAACCGAGGGGACGGGGCTGGGCCTCGCCCTCGTGAAGCGTGTCGTCGAGCTCTACGGCGGGCGCATCTGGCTGGAATCGGAAGGAGCGCTGAAGGGCACGGCGGTCCTCTTCACGCTTCCCGACGCGATCCGCGACCGTAGGAAGGGAGAGCGAACGTGAAAGGAAGCCCCGTCATCATCCTGCTCGTAGAGGACGATCCGGCGCACGCCGAGATAGTCCGACGGAACTTCGAGAAGTCGAGGATCGCCAACAGGCTCTACCAGGTGGGGGACGGCCAGTCGGCGCTGGACTTCCTCCATCACAGGGCGGAGTTTGGAGATTTGGAGACGTCTCCGAGGCCGGGTCTGGTCCTGCTCGACCTTCGGCTCCCGAAGGTGGACGGCCTGGAGGTCCTGAGAAGGATCAAGCTGAGTCCGGAGCTCTCCTCGATCCCCGTCGTCATCTTGACGACGTCGGCGGCAGAGGCCGACATGGTCAAGGCGTACGACCTCCACGCCAACAGCTACCTCGTGAAGCCGGTCGATTTCCCCCAGTTCGTGACGCTCCTGGAGACTCTCGGCTACTACTGGCTGGCATGGAATGAACGGCCCTACTGAACCCTTCGAGCGAGCCATCCCGGATGGCGCCGCGTTCCGGCTCCTGATCGTGGAGGACGACGAGGGGCACGCCGAGGCGATCCGCCGCGCCTTCGAGGGGTGCGGTTCGGGCGCCAGCTTGAGCATGGGCCGGACGCTGGCGGACTTCCGGAGGGCGAGGGAGGCCGGCTCGACGGACCTCGCCCTCGTGGATCTCAACCTGCCGGACGGCCGGGCGATCGAGATCCTCTCGTCTCCTCTCGAAGAGGGCCCCTTCCCGGTCCTGGTGATGACGAGCTTCGGGAACGAGCAGGTCGCGGTCGAGGCGATGAAGGCGGGTGCCATCGACTACGTCGTCAAGTCCCCGGAAGCCTTCGCCGGAATGCCCCGGACCGTCGAGAGGGCCCGCCGGCAATGGCGGGTTCTCCAGGAGAAGCGCCAGGTCGAGCGCCGGAACCGGCAGCTGACGAGGGTCTACCGCCTCCTCTCCGACATCAACCAGGCGATCGTCCGGGTGCGGGACCTCGAGGCCCTCTTCGCCGAGGCCTGCCGCGTGGCCGTCGAGACCGGGGGCGTTCAGGGAGCGTGGATCGGGCTTCTCGACGAGGGCTCCACAGGCCTCGCCTTTTCCCGGCAATCCGGCAACGCGGCCGTCGACGCGATGGACCCCGGCCCCGTCTGGGCAGCCATCGCGGCGGGCGCGCGGTCGATCTGCAACGACGTCCGCGTGGAAGGTGCGGCGGCGCCCTGGCGGGAGCCAGCCCTCCGGTGCGGCGTCCTCTCCTGGGCCGCGCTTCCCCTCGTGGTGGAGGGAGCCGTCGTCGGGGCTTTCTGTCTCTATTCCGCCGAGGCGGGGACCTTC
>JACRCS010000647.1 GCA_016218905.1 Deltaproteobacteria bacterium | reverse complement strand
AGTCAGGATCGAGACGTACGCGAATCATCCAGGCTTCCCCGTAAGGATCGTCGTTGACGAGCTCGGGAGAATCCTCGAGGGCGGCGTTCACCTCGACGATTTCACCGGAGACGGGACTCACAAGCTCACTGACGGACTTGGAAGACTCAATCGAGCCGAAGACGTCACCGACGCGAATCTTCCTACCCGGCTTCGGCAGTTCGAGAAAGACGACGTCGCCGAGCTCCTTCTGTGCGTGGTCCGTGATGCCGACAGTGGCCACCTCCCCCTCCAAGCGCGCCCAACCGTGACCGGTATGGTAGCGAAGGTCCTCTGGGAACCGCATAGATCCTCCTTTGTAGATCGAGAGGGCACGAAGCCCACGAAGTAGACGGGTCGGTGACCGACCCGACGCGCGCCGCCACCGAAGCGATCGGCTCTCGCCCGAGCGGGAGAGCTCCGCCGCGGCCTCAACGGCTCCTGCGAAGCGACGAGACGAGCCCTCTCAAGCCGAGGCAGTAGCTCTCGACGCCAAAACCTGCCACGACTCCGACGGCTACGCCTGCCAGAAGGGACTTCCTCCGGAAGGGCTCGCGCGCATGCACATTGGTGAGGTGAACCTCGACGAACGGGATGGCCGTCGAGAGGAGCGCGTCCCGCAGGGCCACGCTCGTGTGGGTATATCCTCCCGGATTGAAGACGATGCCGTCCAGCCGCCCTCTCGCGGAGTGGATGGCGTCGATGAGTGCACCTTCCGAGTTGGACTGGTAGAACTCGACCTCGGCTCCGAGCTCACGCGCCTCGATCCGCACGCGCTCTTCGAGGGTCTGGAGGGTATCTTTCCCGTAGACCTCAGGCTCCCTGAGCCCAAGAAGATTCAAATTGGGCCCGTGCAGAACGAGCACTCTCACCAGACATCCCTCCGGCCGAACCGCGTGTGGCGAGGGGCAGAAGAGGCTCCGCCTAGACGTGGAGGACGCGCCGCCACCCCTCTACTCGCCGAAGCCACTCCAGGAGGGCGGCCTCGGCGGCCTGTAGAGTACTGCGGACGTCTTCTCCGTCCAAGTCCCCAGGTGTCGGTACGAGAGCCCTCGCGCCCTCGATCGAGGAAAAGAGCCGGCCCCGGAGGTCTTCCAACCCCGGCGGGAGCTGCCTGAGCTCCGATAGAATCCGAGCCGCCTCTCCCGGGTGGCCCAGCTCCGCCTGCAACCGCGCCTCCTGGAGTCGGAAAAGCGGCCCCTCCCGCTTTCCGAGCTCTTCGAGAGCCGCCGCGGGGGAGAGATCTTCGATCCACAGGGGCGCAAGAGCCTCGCTCCCCCGGCTTCGAAGCCCTTCCAGCCGTGAGACAAGATCCGACCTCGAGTTCATGGCAGGATGGTAACTGTCTGCTTCAAGCTCGTCCCGTCGGCGGTGACGCTCACCGTGTAGCTCGACTTCGTCGGAACGAGGGGGACCCTCCACAGGAACTCGGCTTCCCCTCTCGAGTCGGTGTAGACGAACACCTGGTTCATCCCGGTATGGTCGAGGTCTCCGTTATCGGGTGCCGGATTCGACACGTCGACGGATACGGTCACAGGATAGTCCGCGACGGGGATCGGGGTAAAGCCGCCGTCCCGCATCGCGATCCGGAAGGAGAGGAACTCTCCGGCTGTGGCGCTGTCCGGCCCGGAGAGGAGCACCAGGCCCGTCGGTCCAATCCAGTTGAAGGCGAACTTGCGCGCCTTGCCGACTCTCTTTCCACTCGTCTCGGCATATGCCACGTAGGAAGTATTGATCAGCTCAACGGGATAGGTGTTGCCCCAGATGATCTTGCCGTCGGGATCGGTGATCGGAGCCCCCTTCGGGTTGATCACGGGTCCGCCGGTGCCGGCGTTGTCACCGATGGCGAACCAGAGGTTCTCCTCCGTGACCGAGAAGGTGGTCCCGACGGTCAAGTCACCGTCCGCGACAGTGACCACGGAAAAGCCACCCTGACTGGAGCCCGCTCCGATGGCGAGAATATCATTGGCGCGGACTTGATTGGCGAGGAAGGTCCCCGTGAAATGGGCGCTGCCCTGCTCGATCGCGCCATCGTTCCCCTCCGCCACGATATTGTTGAACTGCCCGAAGGAGACGCTGATGCCGGGCACACCGTTGCCATTCTCATCGACGACCGTGGCAAAATGGTCATGGGTATACGTGCCGTCCTGGTTATCGAGGATTACCGTGGAGCGGCCAAGGAAGAGGTTCACCGGTTCGCCGGAGATCGCCACGATGTTGGAGATCGTCGCGCTGATCGGCTGTGCGAGTCGTACGCCGTTCTTATCCTTCACGACCCGCACCTGCAAGGTAACGGTCCCCGCCTTCGTCCCGCTCTGAAAAGTCGCCGTGGCCACGCCCCCGCTGGTCCCCGAAGCCGGCGTGAAGAGCGTGGGGCTTTCCGGGTCGCTGGGCAGAAAGCACTCGCCGCCGTTCGGCCCGGAGAGGATCTCAAACTCGACGTTTCCCTGCTGGTCCACGATAGGGTTCCCCGCCGGGTCGGTCACGGTCGCCGTGAGGGTGGCACGCTCGGTGCCGCCGACTCCGGCGATCGCGAGTCGCCCGCCGGCCGGCGTGACGGAGACGGCGATGTTGACCGGCTCCCCCGCGAGGTTACGGACTATCGGGATGCTCTTCTGCGCCACGACATCGCCCGAGGCGGCCGTCACCACGGCGGTGCCTTCCGAACCGCCTGCGTTGAAGGTGGCTGTGCCGGGTCCGCCTTGCAGGGTGACCGTGCCCGGGGAGACACCGCCCAAGGCCCCGGCAGTAAGCTCCACGGTCTCCAGGGTCACGTAATTGTCGAACCGATCCCGACCGACGATCGTCAAGTCGGAAGACCCGTTCGGCTCCACTTGACTGGGCGTCGCTGTGATTGCCAGCTTGTCGATGACGTCCGAGAGGACTTCCATGTTCACCGGGTCCGAAGTCTGACCGAGAGCTTCGGCCCGCACCGCCGCGCTCCCAGTCTGCGTGCTGGTGAGCGTCGTCGCATACGTCCCGCCGGCAAGCTCCTGAAACCCGGAGACGACGCCCTTCGTCGTCGAAAACAGCACCTGCTCACTGGTAAGGCCGAGGATCGGTTGCTCCAGGTGGTCTTTGACGGCGGCCGTCACCGTGGCGCCGCCGGAGCCGACTTGGCCCGCCGTGATCACCGTCGCGTCTGAGCTGATCGTTACCGCCGGGGCCACGGAGTTGACGGCGAACCGTTCCGAAGTGACGTTCAGGGCCTTTGCCGTCACGTTGAAAGTACCGGCCTTGGTCGTCGTGAGGGTGGCGGTCAGTACGCCCGAAGAGGTCCCCGACCCGGCCGGCGTGATGGAGACCCCGACGGAGGGCGACACCGAAAACGTGACGGAAGTACCATCCGGTGGAGGCTCCCCCGCCGCGGACTCGACCGTGGCGGTCAAGGTAATAGCGCCGCTTCCCGCGGTCACCGTTCTCGAGGCAGCCGAGATCTCGACGCTCGCTTGGGCATCAGCGCCAGTGTCGGTGCCACCGCCCGTGCCACCGCCCGTGCCGCCTCCTGCGGCCGGCGCCGGTGCAGGGGGACTTGCGGAGCTCTGGCCTCCGCAGCCGGCGAGACTGAGCCCTCCGGCCGCCCATCCTACGAGGAGCAGGATAGCGGCCAGCACGCGTCTGCTGGACCTCATGGGATCGTCTCCTGCGCGCTTCAAGGGTCGGCGACCTCCTCGATCATCGGATTCATGAAGCGGATGGAAGTCCGACCTTGGCTGTGCACCGACCGGTTGTTCACGAGATCGTTGGCGTAGACATCTACAACGACACTCCAGGTCCTCACGGCGTCCCGTTCGGCGGTGGTGCCGTAGAGGAAGGTCGTCCGAAGACCGTTCGGGGCCGTCTTCATCTCGATGGGCACGAGCACGAGCGACACCTCGGCGGTCCCGTTGTTCGGCACGGTTCCCGTCACGGAGTACGTCTTCATTGGCGCATAGTCGTGCGTGAGCCCGACTGCGTCGTAGTAGCTCAGGTCCACCCGATAAACCTGAAGATCCACCCCGGGATCGACCCCGAGTCGCGCTTGGTTGGAGAGGGAGATCGTCCCGAGGTCCTCGGTCATAGGGGTGACGACCGTCTCCTCCGCATCCGGGAATTTGTTAGCTTCCCCCTGATCGCCGGTACCCGCCTGGTGATCCAGCCCGAGATCGTCCGTCTCCTCGAGGGCGTTGAAGACCGGGATGGCGCGGCCGGCGGAATCCTCGATGCTCGAGATGACCAATCGGTTGCCGGATTCGAAATCATCTGAGGATCCGCAACCCAGCAGCCCGGCACTCCCCGCGAAGAGGACGAACAAGAGACCCGTACGTCTAATCATTTCCGCACCTCAGGAGTGGGTCGGCCGCCTCGGACTGGAAAGCTTCCGTGAAATCCAGAGATCTGCTGGCCGATGTTCCGATGATCACGGCACTCGGTAGGAACCGGTGCTGTCAGCTACGAAAGCCGAGGGAGCCGAATTGCCGTTCATGTAGAAGGCGCTCAGCCGAAACGAAAGCTCTTGGGAAATGCCTGTGATCGGCCGGCCCGGACTGGGCGCGGTGAGGACGTAGGTTTCGATGGGCGTGAGGCTGTCTACGGCCGAGGGGATCGTCTCCCCAAACGCGGTGAGCAGGTCCGTTGCCTGCGGGGCCTGGAAGAACGCGCCGCCGGTCTCCCCGGCGATCGTCTGCAGGTCCGCGAAGCCCGTGGCCGACAGGTCCGTACCGAGTCCGACGGTAAACACGGTAATGTCGTTCTCCAGCGCGGCTTCTACGCCCTGGTTGCGCGTGCTGCTCGCGTTTCCGAGCCACAGAGAGGGTCCGCCGACGACCGTGTCCACGGTATCATCCCCGTCGGTAAGCAGGATCATCGCCCGTCTGCCCGGCCGCGTCCCGACGGCCGAGACCCCTTCTTGGATCCCTCCGCCGAAGTTGGTGGCGCCGTCCGGCGTCAACGAATCGATCGCGGCCGTCAGGAGCCCCGTATCGCCCGTAAGAGGCTGCACCGTTCTGGCCGAGGTACTGAACGTCACGACGGCGGCCCGATCGCCGGGGCCCATTAGATCCACGAAGAGCTTCGCCGCCTGCTTGGCCACCTCGAGTCGCGTCTCCCCGGTCTCGGAATCGATGGACGACATGGAACCGCTCGAGTCGATGACGAGCGCGATGATCCGGTCGGCCGACGCTTCCACGGAGAGCGAGAGATCCTCCGGGTCGACGGTGTACGGCGCGCTCCCTGAATTCAGGGTGAGTACGAAGTTGTAGGAGTTGAAGTCCATGAGGGGATTGCCGTCCTGATCCCGCGGAAGGGCAAAGATCCGGACTTCATTGGTCGAAGGGTCGTACTCGCTGCTCGTGGACAACTGAATCGAAGTAATCGTGGTATCGTTCAGGTCGACGAACGCGAGGGAAGAGGCTCCGCCATTGCCCGCTGGCGGCTGCTGAGGAGCGGGGCTCGAGGCGTGCTCGGAACCACAGCCGGCGAGGAGAAGCACCAGCGCCGCGCCGAGAGCGAAAGCATTTCGGAAGAAGCCCGATCGGTCCATGAGACCTTCCTTGGTCTAGTCGAGTAGGCCCTTCACCAGCTCCATGGGCACGTCGCAGCCCCACTCGGGT
>JACRCS010000646.1 GCA_016218905.1 Deltaproteobacteria bacterium | reverse complement strand
AGGAACCTGAGGGAGTTCTCCGGGTCGATCCGCGAGACGCTGGCGCGCCTCGACCGGATCCTCGACGAGAACCGCGCGAGCGTGAAGAGCTCGGTCACGAACGTCGACGAGCTGACCGGAAAGCTGAAGAGCACGGCCGACAACCTCACGTCGATCACGACGAAGATCGACCAGGGAGACGGGACCCTCGGCAAGCTCCTCAACGACGACGCGACGCACAGGAACCTCAACGAGGCCCTGACGTCGATCAAGACCGGGGTCGAGTCTCTCGGCACGACCCTCACCCGGATGAACCGGATCGACCTCGAGCTCGGGTTCTACGGCGAGCTGATGCCGCGCGACGACTCCACGATGACCGCGTTCCGCGTGGACGTCGTTCCACGCGAGAACAAGTTCTACAGGGTCGAAGTCGTGGGACGCACGAAGGGGCGCCGCGTCACCGACTCGTGGACGACGACGACGAGCGTGGACGGTGGCCCGCCCGTGACGGTGAGGACCGAGTCCGAACGCTACGAAGACAAGATGGGACTCTCTGTCCAGCTCGGGCGACGCTTCCGCGACACGATTCTCCGGGCCGGTCTCATCGAAGGGCGCGGAGGCGTGGCCGTCGACCAGCTCTTCCTGAGGGACCGGTTCCAGCTCACGGCCGAAGCGTGGGACTTCTCGAGGGAGGGCGCGTCAGCCCGCTTGAAGGCGTTCGCGCAGTACCAGACCCGGGGGAGCATGTTCTTCCGCGCGGGCATCGATGAGGCCCTCGCCTCGGACCGCCGCTCGGTCGCCGTGGGGGCGGGCCTCACCTGGAAGGACGAGGACATCAAGACGCTTCTCGGCTCCCTCTCCCTCCTGAAGTAGGCGATGAGGCGCGACGGACTCCTCACCCACGGCGCCGGGAGCGCGGAGCGGCTCCTCGAGAACGCGAGGCGGCTCTCTGCGACTCGGGGACTCGACGGTGTCCGCGTCCCGCGGAAGCGGGCGCGCGCTCGCTGTCGTTTTCCGCGCCCTCTGCCCGAAGGGCGAGGAACGATAGGGGCCCACGGTCATGACCAGACCCGGCGCGGTGTGGACACCCGCTGGAGGAACCTCGAGACCCAGTTGATGGAGAAAGACATGAAAGCCAACCGGCGTACCGTTCTCGTCCTCTCTTTCTGCCTCGCCGTAACCGCGGCGACGCTGACCGCCGCCTGCAGCAAAGGCCCGTCCGGCCCCCCGCAGGGACCGACCGAGGTCGGCACCGTGACGGTGAACCCGGAAAAGGTCGTCCTGACGACCGAGCTCCCCGGCCGAACCTCGCCCTTCCTCGTGGCCGAGGTCCGGCCGCAGGTGAATGGCATCATTCGCGAGCGGGCCTTCGAGGAAGGCTCCGACGTGAAGGCCGGCGCCCTTCTTTACCAGATCGACCCGGCCCCCTACCAGGCCGCGTTCGACCAGGCGAAGGCGTCGCTCGCGATGGCCGAGGCGAACGTCCCGGCGGCCCGTTCCCGCGCCGACCGGCTGAAGGGGCTCGTCGCGATTCGCGCGGCCGGTCAACAGGACTACGACGATGCCAGCGCGGCGGCGTTGCAGGCCGAGGCGAGCGTCGCGGCCGCGAAGGCGGCACTCGACAGCGCCAGGGTCAATCTTTCTTACACGCCGATCCGCGCGCCGATCCCGGGGAGGACCGGCAGGTCGAACGTGACCGTCGGGGCCCTCGTGACGGCCTACCAGCCGGCCCCCCTCGCGACCGTCCAGCAGCTCGACCCGATCTACGTCGACGTAGTCCAGTCCTCCTCGGAGCTCCTGCGCCTCCGGCGCGGCTTCAAGAGCGGGGACCTCTCGCGCAGCGGCACGTCCTGGAGCAAGGTGAAGCTGGTCCTCGAGGACGGGATCGCCTACTCGAAGGAAGGGAAGCTCAAGTTCCAGGACGTGACGGTCGACCCGACGACCGGGTCGGTCAGCCTTCGCATGGTCTTCCCGAATCCCGACCACGTCCTCCTCCCCGGGATGTTCGTTCGCGCGATCGTCGAGCAGGGGGAGAACCAGAACGCGATTCTCGTGCCCCAGCAGGCCGTGACCCGCGACGCGAAGGGGACGCCCCTCGCGCTCGTCGTCGGCAAGGACGGCAAGGTCGAACAGCGGATCCTCGAGATCGACCGGGCCCTCGGCGACAGGTGGCTCGTCACGAAGGGGCTCGCGGCGGGCGACCAGGTCATCGTCGACGGAATTCAGCGGGTCCGCCCCGGGGCCGACGCGAAGGCGGTCCCGTTCGCCGCGCCGGTCGAGGCGAAGCCAGGGGCCGACGTTGCCGCGAAGGCCGGGCCGGTCCCGGCGGCGAAGTAGGGGAGTCGCCATGTCCTCCTTCTTCCTCAAGCGCCCCGTCTTCGCCTGGGTCATCGCCATCGCGATGATGCTCGGGGGCGTCATGGCGATCGTGAAGCTTCCGGTCTCCCAGTACCCCCCCATCGCCCCTCCGTCGATCTCGATCCGCGCCCAGTACACGGGCGGCTCGGCCAAGACCGTCGAGGACAGCGTCATCCAGATCATCGAGTCGAAGATGACCGGCCTCGACCAGATGCTCTACATGAGCTCCGTCGCCGACTCCTCTGGCGGCGCGGAGGTCACCCTCACGTTCGCTGCCGGCACCGACCCTGACCTCGCCTGGTCGAAGGTCCAGAACAAGCTCCAACTCGCGATGCCGTCGCTGCCGGACTCCGTCCAGAAGCAGGGCGTCACGGTCTCGAAGTCGACCCGCAACTTCCTCCTCATCGTCGGCCTCAGGTCCGAGGACGGGAGCATGACGCGGGCGGACCTCGGCGACTACGTCATCTCGCAGATCGAGTCGGTCATCGCGCGGGTTCCAGGCGTCGGCGAGGTCCAGGTCTTCGGCACCGGCTACTCCATGCGCCTCTGGCTCGACCCGGGCCGGTTGACGAAGTACGGGATGACGACGGACGACGTCGTCGCCGCCGTGAGGACCTACAACGTCGAGGTCTCGGCCGGCCAGTTCGGCGGTGCACCGGCGATCCCGGGGCAGCGGCTCAACGCCTCGATCCTCGTCCAGTCGCTCCTCGTCACGCCGGAGGAGTTCGCGGCGATCCCGCTCCGCAACAACCCCGATGGCTCGGTCGTCCGCGTGAGCGACGTCGGGCGGACCGAGCTGGGGCCCGAGATCCCGGACATGCAGATCTCCTACAGCGGCCAGCCCGCGACGGCGTTCGCGATCCGCCAGGAGGCGGGGGCGAACGCCCTCGAAACCGTCGCCCGGGTCAGGGCGAAGATGGATGAGCTCTCGAAGTTCTTCCCGCCGGGGATGAAGGTCATCTACCCCTTGGACACGACTCCGTTCGTGCGCGTGGCGATCGGCGAGGTCGTGAGGACGCTGATCGAGGCCGTCGTCCTCGTCTTCCTCGTCATGTACCTCTTCCTGGGGAACCTCCGCGCGACGCTCATCCCGACGATCGCCGTTCCCGTCGTCATCCTCGGGACCTTCGGCGTTCTCGGCGTCCTGGGCTTCTCGATCAACCTGCTGACGATGTTCGCGATGGTCCTCGCGATCGGGCTCCTCGTCGACGACGCGATCGTTGTCGTCGAGAACGTCGAGCGGGTCATGAGCGAGGAAGGGCTCTCCCCGTACGAAGCGACCAAGAAGTCGATGGAGCAGATCACGAGCGCGCTCGTCGGCATCGGTCTCGTCCTCTCGGCGGTCTTCGGCCCGATGATCTTCTTCCCCGGCTCGACCGGCGTCATCTACCGGCAGTTCTCCATCACCGTCATTGCCTCGATGCTCCTCTCGGTCGTCGTGGCCCTCGTGCTGACTCCGGTCCTCTGCGCTTCGCTCCTCAAGCCCGTCGCGAAGGGGCACGAGGCGGCCGAAGCCGGCTTTGGACCCCTGCGACCGTTCTTCCTCTGGTTCGACCGGATCTTCTACAGGGGACGCGACGCCTACTTGAAAGTCGTCGGCCACATGCTCGGGAAGAGGGGCCGCTACCTCGTCGTCTTCGCCCTGATCCTCGGCCTCATGGGGTTCCTCTACCTGAGGATGCCGACCGGCTACCTCCCCGAGGAGGACCAGGGAAGCGTCCTCACCATGGTCCAGCTCCCCTCCGGCTCGACCCTCGAGCAGACGATCGCGGTTCAGGACGAGGTCATGAAGCACTTCATCGGCGACCAGAAGGAGGCCGTCGAGTCGTGCATGACGATCTCGGGAATGGGCTTCGCGGGACGCGGCCAGAACCAGGGTCTCGTCTTCGTCAAGCTGAAGGACTGGGAGCTGCGAAAGAAGCCGGAGCTGAAGGCGCAGGCTGTCGCGAACCGTGCGATGGGCGCGTTCGCGAAGATCCGCGGCGCGAGGGTCTTTGCCTTCCCGCCGCCTGCCGTCACCGAGCTCGGCACCGCGACCGGGTTCGACCTGATGCTCCAGGACCGGGGCGGGGTCGGTCACGAGAAGCTCTCCCAGATCGAGGGCCAGCTCCTGGCGGCAGCCGCGAAGGACCCGCGCCTCGCACGCGTGAGGCCGAACGGCATGGCCGACGTCGCCCAGTACAAGGTCGACATCGACTGGGAGCGGGCGGGTACGCTCGGAGTCCCGGTCAGCTCGATCCAGAGCTACATCTCCACGGCCTTCGGGAGCGCCTACGTCGGGAACTTCGTCCAGGGGGGGCGCGTCAAGAGAGTCTGGGCGCAGGCCGACGCGCCGCACCGGATGCTCCCGACCGACCTCGACCGGCTCCTCTTCCGCAACCGGCAGGGCGGGCTCGTTCCCCTCTCCGCCGTCGCCTCGGGCCGGTGGGTCTACGGCTCGCCGCGTCTAGAGCGGTACAACAGCTTCCCGTCCCGCAACATCCAGGGCGAGCCCGCCCCGGGGCACAGCTCCGGAGAGGCGATGAACGCGATGGAGGAGCTCATCGCGAAGCTCCCCGCGGGGGTCGGTCTCGAGTGGACCGGCCTCTCTTACCAGCAGCGGATGTCGGAGTCGCAAGCCGGGTCGCTCTACGCCTTTTCGATTCTCGTCATCTTCCTCGTCCTCGCCGCCCTCTACGAGAGCTGGACGGTCCCGATCTCCATCGTCCTCGTCCTTCCTCTCGGGGTCATCGGCGCCCTCGTGGCCTCCTCTCTCCGTGGGATGCCGAACGACGTCTACTTCCAGATCGGAATGCTGACCGTCCTCGGCCTGACGACGAAGAACGCCATCCTGATCGTCCAGTTCGCCAAGGGCTTCATGGAAGAGGGAATGGGCCTCTTCGAGGCGACGATGGAGGCGGCCAAGACACGGCTTCGGCCCATCGTCATGACGTCGCTCGCCTTCGGCTTCGGCGTCCTCCCGCTCGCCATCGCGAGCGGGGCCGGCGCGGGCGCCCAGAAGGCGATCGGCACGAGCGTCCTCGGCGGCATGCTGTCGGGCACTTTCCTCGCTGTCGTCTTCATTCCGCTCTTCTACGTGGCCGTCGTCCGGCTCTTCTCGAGGAAGGGGAGGCACGAAACGGCCCCCGCGCCCGAGGCGCCGCTCCCGGCGGAGGAATAGTGATGAACCGCAGACTGATCCCGCTCGCGTGTGCGCTTCTCTCCGCGCCGATTCTCCTCGGCGGCTGCACGATGATGCCGAAGTACGAACGTCCCGGCCTGCCCGTGGCGGACTCCTTCAAGGCCGAGGCAGGTGCTGCAAGCGCCGCGGCCCCCGCCGCGCACGAGGCGGCTCCTGCGGCCGCTCTGGCTGCCACAGACGTGCCCTGGCAGGACTTCTTCACCGATGAGCGCCTCAGGTCCGTCATCGACCTGGCGCTCGCGAACAACCGCGACCTCAGGGTCGCCACCCTCAACGTCGAGCGGGTCGCGGGCCTCCACCGGATCCAGCGTTCCGAGCTCTTCCCGACGATCGGTGTCCAGGCGACGGGCGAAAAGTACAGGATCCCGGAGAGCATCGGGAAGGACGGGCAGGCGAGCACGGTCTCGACCTACACCGTTGGCCTCGGCATGGCCTCGTGGGAGCTCGACCTCTTCGGGCGCATCCGGAGCCTGAACGCCCGGTCGCTCGAGCAGTACCTCGCGACGGAGGAGGCCCGGCGCGGCGCGCAGACCTCCCTCGTCGCCGCCGTCGCCGCCACGTGGCTCGACCTCGCTGCGAGCGAGGAGAACCTCCTGATCTCGAAGGCGACGCTCGAAGCGCAGAGGGACTCGTACGACCTGATTCGGCAGAGCCGCGACGCGGGAATCGGCTCCGACCTCGAGCTCAGCCAGGCGCAAAGCCAGGTCGAGGCGGCCCGCGCCGCCGTCGCCGCCTACTCCGGCGCGGTCGGGGTCTCTCGGATCGCGCTCGACCTGCTCGCCGGTACGCCTGTTCCGGCCGACCTCCTCCCGGAACGGCTCGTCGCCGTGACGGACCCGAAGGGGCTCTCAACCGGCCTTCCGTCGGACGTCCTCCTGAGGCGGCCGGACATTCTCGCTGCCGAGCACCTCCTCCGCGCCGCGAACGCCAGCATCGGCGCCGCCCGCGCGGCGTTCTTCCCGCGGATCTCCCTCACCGCCGGCTTCGGCACCTCGAGCCCCGACCTCGACGGCCTTTTCAAGTCCGGAACGAGTGTCTGGAATCTCGCCGGGCAGATCGTCTCTCCGCTCTTCGCGAGCGGCTCTCTCATCGCGAACCTCAAAGTCTCGAAGCTCGACCGCGAGATCGCCGTCGCGCAGTACGAGAAGGCGATCCAGACCGCCTTCGCCGAGGTGAACGACTCCCTGACGCTCCGGACGACGCTCGTCGAGCAGCGCGACGCGCAGGAGGCCCTCGTGAAGTCGCTCGAGGACTTCTCGCGCCTCTCCGATGCCCGTTTCAAGGCGGGCCTCGACGGCTATCTCGGCGTCCTCGTCGCCCAGCAGGCGCTCTTCAACGCACAGCGGGGAGCGGTCGGCACCCGTCTTGCCGAGCAAGCGAATCTCGTAACGCTCTACAAGGTCCTCGGCGGCGGCGTGTGAGACATAGCTGCGAGCGCAGCACCGTCGATGGCAGTCGTCGAAGAGCAGTCCAGCCTCTGAGCCCTCAGGCAGTCGCGCCAAGGAGTCGCCTTTGACCTCCCCCGCGACGGGTTGGTCCAACAGGAGTGGCACGGCGGCCGGAGCCTGT
>JACRCS010000645.1 GCA_016218905.1 Deltaproteobacteria bacterium | reverse complement strand
GTTGGCCGCGATTGAGCTGTCGGTAAAGGACGATGGGAAGACGGAGTACCTCCTGTTTCTGGGGCAACGCGAGATCTCCAGCATCGCCGACCTCATCCACGCCAAGTGGGACTCCATCATCGCTCCAGAGACAGCCCCTGCCAAAGGGAAGAAGCCCGGCAAGGCCAAGAAGCAGGCGGCTCAGGCCGCCGATCCCGAGCTGAAGAAGGCGCTCGAGAAGATCTTCGACGGCGGGAAGGCGGTGGATGTCGCGCTCTTCGGCCGGATGCTGGCGGACATGCCTGAGAAGAACCAGAACGCCGCCTGCCAGGTGGCGCACGCGATCTCGACCCACGCCGTCGAGAGAGAGTTCGACTTCTACACGGCGGTGGACGATCTCAAGCCTGAGGACACCGCTGGTGCCGACATGATGGGTACTGTGGAGTTCAACTCGGCCTGCTTCTACCGCTACGCCGTCGTAGACTGGGAGAAACTGACCTCCAACCTCCAGGACGATCTGGAGCTCGCCAAGAAGGGGTTGCGTGCCTTCCTGGAAGGTTTCGTGGTGGCCGCGCCCGCCGGCAAGCAGAACACGTTCGCGGCCCACAATCCCCCCGAGTTCGTCGCCGTGTCCGTGCGGCGCAACACCGCCCCCCGCAGCCTCGCCAATGCATTCGAGACGGCCATTCGAGTGAAGCGGGATGAGTCGCTGACTCGAAAGTCGGCCGAGGCGCTCACGGCGAAAGCGAAGACGTTGCAGGCCGCCTTCGGGGGTGAGGAAAAGACCTTCGTCCTAAATCTGACAGGCGCCGGCCACGATGGCGTCGGAGAGCCCGCTCCTTCCCTGAAAGAGCTCTTGGATCAAACCCTCGCGGCGGTATAGGAGTGAGGCATGCCGACTCTCTTGCTGCGGCTGGCCGGCCCCATGCAGTCGTGGGGCACCACGAGTCGCTTCGACCAACGCGATACCGGCAAGGAGCCCAGCAAGTCCGGCGTCATCGGGCTACTGGCCGCCGCCTTGGGCATAGACCGCGAGAACTGGCCCGACCTGGAGCCGCTCACCCGGCTCGCGATGGGGGTTCGCCACGACCGTCCGGGGATCCCCAGACGGGACTACCAGACGGCGGGATGCGCTGCGAGCGACACCATCATCCGGGCCGACGGCTCGCCGGCCAAGGACGGCGGTGTGGTCTCCCAGCGTTTCTACCTTGCGGATGCGGTGTTCCTCGTGGGCCTGCAAGGTAAGGATCGAGAGTTCCTGAAAAGAGCCAACGAAAGGCTAGGAGATCCGACGTGGCCCCTGGCCTTGGGGCGCAAGTCCTATGTACCCTCCGAGCGGATCTGGCTCGAGGAAGTGCAGGACGATCCTCTCCGGGACGTCTTGGCCCGGTGGCCGTGGATCGCCTCTCCGCGCCGTGCAGAGCCGCCCCCCGAAAGACTGCTGATTTCCTTCGATTCTGAGGATGGCTCCGGCGTCCTCAGGATGGACCAACCTCTCTCTTCGTTTGCGGAGCGGCGCTTCGGGGCGCGGTTCGTACGCTCTGAGTGGATTCCTTTTCCGCGGGAGGGCGCTCATGTTCCTGCATAGGATCCATCTCGACCCGCGCTGCCGCGAGGCAAGGCGTGACCTGTCGGATCCCTACCAGCTTCATTCCACCCTGTGCCGCGCCTTCAGCGAGCCGGAGCGGAAGTGTCCCGAAGGCGAGTTCCTGTGGAGGCTCGAGCCGGAAACCGATCCCGCCGGCTGCCCCAGTATTCTCGTGCAGAGCCGCGCCGTCCCGGACTGGACGAGGATTGGCGTGCAGGGGTGGCTGGCGAACGCTGACCCGCCTGTCGACGTGAGGCAACGGCTCAAACTCGACTTGCTCACGGCTGAGAAGCGTTTCCGATTCAGGCTCCGTGCCAATCCGTGCGTAACGCGAGACGGGAAGCGACAGGGGCTGTTGCGGACGGAGGAACAGGAAGCGTGGCTGGAACGAAAAGGAAAGCAGCACGGGTTCACCCTCCCGCGATTGGCAGCCTTTGATCTTTCGGAGCCGGTCGATGGGCGGGTCGACGTGCGCATCTCCCAGGAGCAGATGCTCCGAGGCAATCAGCACTCGGGTAACGGGATCCGGATCTTCTCGGTGCTGTACGACGGGTTTCTCACGGTTACCGACCCGGATCGCTTCAGGGATGTGCTCCAAGCCGGCATCGGTCACGGCAAGGCCATGGGGCTCGGGCTCTTGTCGGCCGTGCCAGTGGGCTGAGCGCCCTCACTTCACCGGAATGCTGGTGCCGCTGATTCGTCGCCCGGCCGAGGCCTTCGGCTGTGGCTGATCCTGATCCGGCGGGTATGATGACCAGAGGACATGCCCCGTTCGAGTTCAAGGAGCTGACGTTCTCCGTCCACGCAGATCCCGACCATGCCTTCGAGCCGGGCAGCAAGACCAGGAGGCCGAGATGACGTGCCTGATCTGCAAACACGGCGAGACAGAGCCGGGGATCACGACTGTGACCCTTCAGCGAGGTGAAACCTCCGTCATCGTCAAAGGGGTGCCCGCGGAGGTCTGCGACAACTGCAGCGAGTACTATCTGTCCGAGGAGGTCACGAGCAAAGTCCTGTCGCTTGCCGAGGATGCCGCCAGGAACCGCGTCGAAGTGGAGATCCTTCGGTTTGCGGCCTAGGCCAGCTCGGTGCTCGAGGAGATCCGATGAGACTGACGAAGGGCACGACGAGAATCGTGAGTTTCAGCGATCCGGCTCGGAGCTACGAGGAGGTGTTTCTGGTGGACACCGGGGCGACCGGTACCATGGCGCCCGCCGACGAGTTGGAGAAGATCGGGATCGCGAAAGAGGGGAAGACCGCCTACGAACTCGCCGACGGGACGGTGAAGGAGTACGCCTACGGCCTCGCTCGCATCGAGTTCATGGGTGAGACGACCGCGGGCCGCGTCATCTTCGGTGAACCGGGAATCGAGCCCCTACTTGGCGTTACCGCGCTCGAGTCTGTCGGCATCATCGTGGATCCAGCCAACAAGACGCTCAGGCGGCTGCCTGCAGTCCCGCTGAAGTAAGGCAGGAACACCGTGCTCCCGCCGCTCAAGCCCATCCCGATGAAGGACCGGGTTTCCGTCGTCTATGTCGAAAAGGGCCAGCTCGACGTCCTCGATGGAGCGTTCGTCGTCATCGACAAGAACGGCGTGCGCACGCACATCCCGGTCGGCGGCATCGCCTGCCTCATGCTCGAGCCGGGCACTCGCGTGTCTCACGCCGCCGTGGTCCTGGCTTCGCGCGTGGGCTGTCTCCTTGTCTGGATCGGAGACGGGGGAGTGCGCCTCTACGCCTCCGGCCAGCCGGGCGGCGCGCGGGCGGACCGACTCCTCTGGCAGGCCAGTCTGGCACTGGACGATGCCGCCCGACTCAAGGTCGTTCGAAAGATGTACGCGCTTCGCTTCAAAGAGGAGCCGCCAGCGCGGCGGAGCGTGGAACAACTCCGCGGGATCGAGGGCGCTCGGGTCCGGAAGATGTACGAGCTGATCGCTCGCCAGTATCGGGTCGAGTGGAAGTGGCGCAATTACGACCATACGCGCTGGGAGAGCGGTGACGTTCCTAACCGCTGCCTGAGTGCTGCCACAGCCTGCCTCTACGGTGTCACGGAAGCAGCGATCCTGGCCGCCGGCTACGCTCCGGCCGTTGGCTTCATCCATACAGGGAAGCCACAGTCCTTCGTCTACGACGTGGCGGACATCTTCAAATTTGAGACGGTGGTCCCGGTGGCGTTCCGAATCGCCGCAACCAAGCCTTCCGAGCCGGAGCGTGCAGTCCGGATCGCCTGCCGCGACTCCTTCCGCCAGTCCAAGTTGCTGGGGAGAATCATCCCGACTATCGAGCAGATCCTAGCCGCGGGAGAACTCCCCCTCCCGAAGCCGCCGGAGGAATCAGTGGAACCTGCCATCCCCAACAAGGAACAACTGGGCGATGCTGGTCATCGTGGTTGAGAACGCGCCGCCGCGACTCAGGGGTCGGCTCGCGGTCTGGCTCCTGGAGGTCCGGGCCGGCGTCTACGTCGGCAAGTACGGGCGCAGGATCCGCGAGATGATCTGGCAGCAAGTGTGCGAAGGCATCGAGGACGGCAACGCCGTCCTCGCCTGGAGCACCTCGACGGAGAACGGGTTCGACTTCGAGACCATCGGGGAGAACCGCCGGATGCCAGCCGAGATGGACGGCATAAGGCTCGTCTCGTTTCTGCCGCCGGAAAAGAAGGAGACCAGCTCTGGGACAGGCTGAAGGCCTGGATTCGTCGGTAGAATGCCGGGCTTCAAAATAGCGCTGTCACTTCAACGAGATAGAAATGGTGTGTTCCCCACGGGCGTGGGGATGAACCGTGGATTCGCGCTTCAGTCCGGCCGTCCTCGGCGTGTTCCCCACGGGCGTGGGGATGAACCGCTCAGTGCCCGGCTTGCGGCAGGGCTCTGCGGGTGTTCCCCACGGGCGTGGGGATGAACCGGTGACATCATGAAAACACCTCTAGATCACATCGTGTTCCCCACGGGCGTGGGGATGAACCGAATGCCGATCGTCCCGTTTGGCGCGACCGAACGTGTTCCCCACGGGCGTGGGGATGAACCGGTCGCGGGCGTTCTGCGCCTCGGCCTCTTTGCGTGTTCCCCACGGGCGTGGGGATGAACCGACCCGCCTCACCGCCGGCTCCATCTGCGACGCGTGTTCCCCACGGGCGTGGGGATGAACCGACGATCAGCTCCCCGAGCCGTCCCAGACATCAGTGTTCCCCACGGGCGTGGGGATGAACCGCGGCCTTCGGGCCGCATGGTCTGAGCCTAGCCGTGTTCCCCACGGGCGTGGGGATGAAC
>JACRCS010000659.1 GCA_016218905.1 Deltaproteobacteria bacterium | reverse complement strand
GGGGGCGGCGCTCCAGGGGGCCGTGGAGATCGTGATCGAGCGGCTCTCGGAGACCGAGGAGCTGCGTCAGTACGTCCGCCGCGAGGCGTTCGAGCGCGGCGGACTCTCCTCCGGAAAGGGGGAGGAGCCGAAGCCCGCGAGCAAGTACGAGATGTACTTCGACTTCCGCGACTCCGTCGCCTCACTCCTGAAGCCGGAGGCGTCGCACCGCTACCTGGCGATGCGGCGCGGCTGGCTCGAGAAGGAGCTGACGCTCTCGCTCGGCGACGCCCCGAAGCACCCCGGCTTCGAGGAGAGGCTCCTTTCCGAATTCGAGCGGGCGGCCGGCGCGGGCGCCGCGACGCCGGCCCAGCCGTTCCTCAAGAAGGCGGCGCGCTTCGCTCTGAAAGCGCACGTGATCCTCTCGATCGAGGCGGAGGTCCACAAGGCGCTGAAGGACGTCGCCGACGAGGCGGCGATCCACGTCTTCGCCGAGAACGTGAGGAAGGTCCTCCTCGCCGCGCCGTTCGGGCCGAAGGCGGTCCTTGGCGTCGACCCGGGGCTTCGCACCGGCTGCAAGCTGGCCGTCGTCGACGGCTCGGGGAAATACGTCGCCTCGACGGTGATTCACCTTCAGGGAGACGATTCGCGTGAGCGGGCGCGACGGACGCTCGTGGAGAGCGTGAAGACGGCCGCGATCCGCTGCGTGGCGGTGGGGAACGGAACGGGCGGCCGCGAGGCGGAGGCGTTCGTTCGCGAGGCGCTCCGCGAGGCGGGGCTCGACGTGCCGGTCGTCCTCGTGAACGAGTCGGGGGCGTCGATCTACAGCGCGAGCGAGACGGCGCGCGAGGAGTTCCCCGACCTCGACCTGACCATCCGCGGGGCGATCTCGATCGCCCGGCGGCTGCAGGACCCGCTCGCCGAGCTCGTGAAGGTCGACCCGAAGTCGATCGGCGTCGGGCAGTACCAGCACGACGTCTCGCCCCACGCGCTGAAGAAGAGGCTCGACACCGTCGTCGACTCGGCCGTGAACCAGGTCGGCGTGAACCTGAACACCGCCTCGCCGCACCTCCTGGCGCACGTCTCGGGGATCGGGCCGGCGCTCGGGAAGGCGATCGTGGCGCGGCGCGAGACGAAGGGGCTCTTCTCCTCGCGCCCCGAGCTGCTCGAGGTGCCGCGCTTCTCGAAGAAGACGTTCGAGCAGGCCGCGGGGTTCCTCCGGATCGCGGGGGGCGAGAACCCGCTCGACAACACCGGCGTCCACCCTGAGCGCTACGAGGCCCTCGAGGCCTTTGCATCGGGCCTCGGGAAGAAGGTGTCCGACCTCGTTGGCCCGGGCGTGGCCCTCGTGAAGGGGTCGAAGGCGCTGAAGGAGACTCTCGGGGCTTTCACGTTCGACGACGTGGTCAGAGAGCTCGAGAAGCCGGGGCGCGACCCGCGCGAGGGCTTCGTCCCGTTCTCGTTCCTCGAGGGGGTGAACCAGGTTTCCGACCTGAAGGAGGGAATGACCTGCCCCGGCATCGTCACCAACGTCACCAATTTCGGAGCGTTCGTCGATGTCGGCGTCCACCAGGACGGCCTCGTCCATATCTCGCAGCTTTCGTCGACCCGCTTCGTCAAGGACCCGCGCGAAGTCGTGAACCCGGGGGACCGGGTGCAGGTGAAGGTCCTCGCCGTCGAGCTCGCCAAGCAGCGGATCTCGCTGACGATGCGCCTCGGAGAGCCGGTGGAGAGGGCCGCGCCGCGTGGCGACGCGCCGGGCGCCGGGCCGGGGCGGGGCGCGGGGCCGGGGGGCCGGCCCTCCGAATCGAAGAAGTCCGCGCCGCAGCCCCCGCCGCGGCCCGCGCCGCCGAAACCCGAGGTCGACCGCCGGTGGGCGGGGCTCGCGAACCTGAAGAAGTGAGAGGGCACCTGTGCTAGAACTTTCCACCATGAAGCAGACTCTGACCTGCGTGCTCCTCCTCCTGCCGCTCCTCGCGGCGTTCACCGCCTCGGCCCAGTCCTCGAACCCGTCGGTCGTCGTGAAGACGTCCATGGGGAGCTTCACGATCGAGCTCTTCCCCGAGAAGGCTCCGGAGACCGTGAAGAACTTCCTCCTGTACGCCGACGAGGGCTTCTACGCGGGAACGGTCTTCCACCGGGTCATCGATGGATTCATGATCCAGGGAGGCGGGCTCGACAAGGACATGACGAAGAAGACGACGCGCGCGCCGATCGTCAACGAGGCGGGAAACAAGCTGAAGAACGTCGTCGGCACGGTCGCGATGGCGCGGACGGGCGAGCCCAACAGCGCGAACGCGCAGTTCTTCGTGAACGTGAAGGACAACCCCTTCCTCGACTACCGCGACACCTCCCGCGATGGGATCGGTTACTGCGTCTTCGGTAAGGTCGTCCAGGGGATGGACGTCGTCGAGAAGATCAAGGCCGTCCCGACGGGAACGAAGGGCGGCGTGCAGAACGTCCCGCTGACACCCGTCGTCATCGAATCGGTCACCCGCGCTAAGGCCGCCGCCGCCAAGTAGGAGAGGCCGGTCCGGGAGGGCTTTACACTGGCCGGCATGCGCCCTGCCTCCGTGCTCGCTCCCGGATCGATCCTCCTCGCCTTCGGCCTGGCTCTGGCGCAGCCTCCTTCGCCGGCCGGCCCCGCGGGACTGAAGCTGGTGCCCGAGGGCGAGCGGCCTTACCGCCGGCTCGTCATCGGCATCGACCCGCTTCTCGCGAGCCCGTTCATGCTTCCGGAGGGCTCGGCCTTCGAGGGTCTCGGCGACAAGAAGCTCGCGCTGATCCGGCGGCAGCTCTACTGGCTGAACTTCGAGCTGATGCACGGCCGGATCGTCAACGCGATCCCGAAGCGGACGCGCCTCTTCGTGGCGGTGCCCGACCCGCGCCTCCACGCCAGGGAGCTGGGCGACGAGCGGGAGGAGTTCCGCGAATACCTCAAGGTGCGTGCCCACTGGACTCCGGCCGAGATCGCGGACCGGGTCCGCTTCTTCGTCGTCGGCCAGGCGATCCCGTTCCCTCAGGACATCGCCGAGCCG
>JACRCS010000665.1 GCA_016218905.1 Deltaproteobacteria bacterium | reverse complement strand
TCTGCCGCTTCCTCTCCACCACGCAATAGATCCCTTCGCCGGCCACCGCCGCCCCGAAGCACTGGTTATCCGAGGCGCACGTGGCCCGGCGCAGGTCGCCGGACCGCCAGCGCCTGACGAGGTCGGGTTCGCGGCGGCCATGCCTTCCCAAGTGGCCGAACGCACGAAACGGTTGGCGAGTTTCATCCCGTTGACTTGGGCCCCAGCGGCGGCCACTGGGTCTACGGTCGACGGATCACCGCCGTCCCGGTGCCATAGGCGAGGAGTTGTCCTGCCGCGTTCTTGAGGGAGCCCTCCGCCGCGCCGATCGTCCTCGAGACGTGGAGGAGTCTCCCTTCCGCGATCAGCTCCTCGTCGAATGGGACCGGCTTCAGCATCTTGACCGCCAGGTCGACCATCGCGTGACCGACCCCCGCGTCGAGGGCCGTCTGTACCGCGCAACCCAACACCGAGTCCAAGACCGTGGCGACGAACCCACCGTGGACGCCGCCGAACGGGTTCTTGTGGCGCTCATCCGCGTGGGCGAGGAACTTGATGTAGCCACGGCTCGCTTCAACGGGGCGCTGTGGGATCGTGTCTGCGATCGACGGGCTGGGGAGCCGCCCGTCGATCATTGCCTGCACGAGTTCCAGTCCAGTCAAAGAGAGTGGATCCATTCGAGAGACTCCTTCTGATGGGCGACGCACTGGGTATCTTGCGTCAACAGGGGTTCAGTCGTACCGCTCCAGGCGCAGCAGATGCGCACGTCGGCCGGTCGAAGCGATGCCAGACTTCAGGGGTCCTTTCATGACGCAAGAGGCGAGGATGCACTTACTCGAGCCGTTTCCCTGCCCGTCGCGTGCCGACGGGGCAGGCAGCGAGACAGCGAAAGCAGACATACTGAAAGCCGATGAACCCGGCCTGGTAGCTGCTCAGGTACTCGGGACTCCTGGCCATTGTCCTTCGCTCTTCAGGGGTGGAGTCCACGAAGCGAGCCCAAAACGCCGCGTTCGCCATGGATCCGTGTGGTTGGCTGTTGGGCAGACACTTCCGGAGGTCCGTCTTCCCCTTCTCGTCGAGTGCTCCTACGGGGCACGCCTTCACGCACTTTCCGCAGCCAGTGCAGGGGTTCTCCTCCAAGAGTCGGTCCGGTTCCAGTTCCAAGTCCGTCAGAATCGCGGTGAAGATCACCCGGGTTCCGAAGCGTGGGTGTACGACCAAGTTGTGCGAGCCGAACGCCCCCAGCGCGGCAGCCACCGCCGCGTGGCGGAGCGACACCTCCGCAATCCCGAGCTTCTTCGGGTCGGTGAAATCCATGGGGTAAGACACGGGCACTGCCGTGGCGCCGCCACCGAGGACGCCCTCGATGTACGCGGTCACCCGCCGGGAGGCCGAACGCGTAAATTCCATCAAATCGAGCCTCCCGGACATCGCTAGGCTGGGGCTCGGGCTCTCGCAGGAGGAGTGCTCCCGGAAGGCGAGCACCACCAGGGAACGCACCCCAGGGAAGAGAGACTCCAGGGGCGGCGAGGCTGGACTCGCGTACTCTCCCGCCGAGGCGATGCCCACGTCGTCCACCCCAAGACTCAGCACGTAGTCCCGCAACGCTTCTCTCATCGCTCGCCTCCAGACGCCCCCCGCAGGGGGAAATTCGTGGGTTGTCCCTGCAGTCACGAGGGCAGCGCACCCCGTCCCCCTAACTGGTATCTCCCGTGCGGAGTCCGAGGCGAACCTGGCGGAGAAGATCGTCGACCCGGCGTTCACCAGGGACATGGCTCCGCTCTTGTCCGTTGCGGGCGCGCGCGCTCCCGGGTTCTTCAAGGCTGATGACAGCCGTGGGCTACGTCTTTCGGGCCTGTCGACGCCGCAACCGCCGGATCTCTGGTCACCGCCGGCCGGACAGCTGAGGGACAGCGATCGGCGGAAACTCTCCACGAGCGCAGCCCTCCCTCAGCAGGATCCATCCAACGGCCGGACGCCTCCGGAGACCTGAGTTCGCCACCAGATTGGTACGAGGAGGGCGACGGACGCCTCACGGATCGGCTTTGTCCCGGAGAATCTCGTCCCACGGAAGGTCGTAGGACGTGCTTCGGCCGCCGCCTGCCTTGCGGACGAGGATCCCGCGGTCGGCGAGGTCCTGGAGGTCCCGGAGTGCCGTGGCAGCGCTGGCCTTGGTCATGCCGCGGTACGTGCGGTTGGTGAGTCCGCCTTCGAAGCCGCCGGGACCTGCTTCGAGCAAGCGGTTCACCACCTTGACCTGCCGGGCGCTGAGCGTGCTCACGGGTTGCCGCTGCCAGAAGAGAGCCCTCCGGACGGCCAGGCGCGCCTCTCCCGCGGAACGCTCCACGGCTCGCTTCACGCAGCCCACGAACCAGAAGAGCCAGTCGGTGATCTCGCAACCGCCGAACTGGGCCTCCTCCAACGCGCGGTCGTAGGCCTCCCGTTCCGCCGAGATCTGGGCCGAAAGGCTGTAGCAGCGCCGGCGGCTGCCCTCCGCCTGCGCCAGTGCCATCTCAGCCACTGCCCGCCCCAGTCGGCCGTTGCCGTCGTCGAAGGGGTGGATGGTCTCGAACCAGAGGTGCGCAACCCCCGCCCTGAGGAGACCCTCCAGACTACCGCGCTCCGACACCCACCAAGAGAGAAAGCACCCCATCTCTTCTGGCACGCGCACCGCCGGCGGGGCCTCGTAGTGGACCCGTTCGCGCCCCGGCCGACCCGAGACCACCTGGATCGGACCCGGACGCCAGTCGGCGACCGTGATCTTGGTGAGGCCCGAGTAACCCGTGGGGAAGAGCGCCGCGTGCCAGCCCTTGAGGCGCTCCGCGGTGAGGGGCGCGTCGCTGCGGTTGGTCGCGTCGAGGAGCATCTCCACGAGCCCGTCCACGTTGCGCTCGGGGGGCGGGAGCCCCGCCGCATCGAGTCCCAGGCGCCGCGCCACCGACGAGCGGACGGAGTCCCGGGAGAGCCGCTCGCCCTCGATCTCGGAGGTCTTGAGGGCCTCCTGGACCACCGCCTCGGCCTCGACGCGAGCCTCCTCCTGAAAGCCCAGCGCCTCGAGTCGGCCGAGCAATCTCCCCTGGGCGAGCCTCGTTTCGGCCACCGCCGTCAGGACGGCCGCCGCATCCCAGCGGAACTGGGGCCACGCCAGGCTCTGCCAAAGATACTCGGTCAACGTGTTCCTCCTGCGGTCCTCGCGCGGTGTGAGACCCCATGAAGGGAATGGATTGCCTATTCACGCCACATTAAGACGCGATAATAGCCCGGATTCGCGTCGCGGGCCAGCTCTTCTTGCCGGGTGCCGGAGGACGGAGATCTTCTCCCTGACGTGGGTCCAGGTGGACCAAGGGGCGGGAACGCTCCGGCTCGAGGCGGGGATGACGAAGAACGGCGGGCGCCGGGTCGTGCTCCTGAACGACATCGCGAAGGAGACGCTCGAGAGGGCCCTGGGCTACCGCCGGCCGGGGAGCGACTTCGTCTTCCCGGTCGACAACCGGCAGGGGCGGGTCAGCTGGGCCCAGCGGAGCTGGGAGCGGGCGAAGAGGAGGGCCGGGATCGACCCGAAGGTCCGTGTGCACGAACTGCGGCACTCGGTGGGCAGCCTCCTCGGCCACATCTACCCCGAGGCCGTCGTCGCCAAGATGCTCGGGCACCTCGACTCCCGGACGACCCGGAAGTACTACATCAACTTCAACAACGAGCAGCTCAGGGAGGCGGCGGACGCCGTGTCCCGTCGGATCGGCGAGGCGGTCGACGAGGCGGCCAGGCCGGCCGAGTAGCCGGAGCCCCTACCCTTCGCGGGGTAGGGGCCCACTCTTCTCTTTCCCAGGGAGATCTCGCCGAGGGCCGGCATGGCAGAGGGCGGGGCTTGCGCGAAAGGCTGAGACGGCTCTCGGCCGTTCCGTCTTGTCGCCTACCCCCGGTTCATTCGCCGCACCTCCTTGCTTACCGAGCGCCACCGCCTGCGCTCCGCCAGGGCAGCGCCACCGTCGGCGACGAGCCGCCGGTAGTGCATTTCGCTGCTCAGCCGTTGGTAGCTCTTCCACCGATCGGAGTCGAGCCGCCCTCCGGCCACGGCCTCCGCCACGGCGCAACCAGGCTCACCCTGGTGGCGGCAGTCTCGGAATCTGCATCCGTCGGCAAGCTCCGCGA
>JACRCS010000644.1 GCA_016218905.1 Deltaproteobacteria bacterium | reverse complement strand
CCTTCGCGGCCACTGCACCGGAGCCAGCCCCGCCAACGCAACCGCGAGGGTACAGAAGGTCGTCAGGAAGACCGGAGCGCCGGCTAGAAAGCGCTTCGAGACCGGCACGGAGCTCCCTCCCAGCGCCATCGCGCACACGAAGAGTGCGCACCCGAGAACTTGGCCGGTCCTTGCTCGAGCGGTTGTCGAACCCACCTTCGGTTGTCCCATGGGGGCCACCTCCTTCCGGAGGGCATGCTAATCCGCTAAAGTGGCCTGCCACAGGTCCACCTGATCGCTTAGCGCATGGTGCCACTTCCGGAGGTCTTCCATGTTCCTCACGGTCGACCGCGACGACGCCGCGCCCATGAGCCGGCAGATCTATTCCCGCCTGCGGGAGCTCATCCTCGCGGGCGGCCTTCCGGCTGGAGCGAAGCTCCCCTCGAGTCGGGCCCTCGCGAAGGAACTCGGCGTCTCGCGGAACGTGACGCTGGAGGCGTACGATCTCCTCTACGCGGAAGGCTTCACCGAGGCTGCCCGCGGCTCCGGGACGTTCGTGGCCGAAGGGACCTCGTTCGCGCCGGCTGCGCCGAAGGCTCCGCTCGAGGTCGACGTTGGGGAGGAAGAGGGAGGCGGATACCCGGGCGCGATCCTCTTTCGCTCGGGTACGCCGGACCTCTCCCTCTTTCCGGCCCGGCTGTGGCTCTCACTCCTCCGGGAGGCTTTCGCCGGCGGGACTTGCGAGATCCTGGGCTATGGCCGGCCGGAGGGCCGGCCGGAGCTCCGCGGGGCGATCCGGGAGCACGTCGTGAGCCGCCGGGGCGTCGTCTGCAGCGATGATCAGATCGTCATTACCATGGGGGCGACGCAGGGGGTGGGGATCGCCGCAGCGCTTCTGGCTTCGGAGAACGCCTCCAACTCGGACGCCCGGAGGGTCGTCGTCGTGGAGGACCCCGTCACCGAGGGCCTCCAGCGCATCCTCGAGGCCTTCCGCGTGACGCTTCGGCCGGTGCCGGCGGACGAGCTCGGCATGCGGACCGACCTCCTGTCCGGCGCGACGCCTGCGTTCGTCTACGTCACGCCTTCGCACCAGTACCCGATCGGCGGGACGCTGCCGATTCGGCGCCGCCTGGAGCTTCTGCGCTATGCGCGGGACACGGGCTGCTACGTGCTGGAAGACGACTACGATAGCGAGTTCCGCTTCGACGGCCCGCCTTTGAGCTCGGTCCACTCGCTCGACCCGAGCCGGGTCATCTACGCCGGGACCTTCAGCAAGACCCTCTGCCCTGCCATCCGCGTGGGGTATCTCGTCCTTCCGCCCGAACTGGTGGCGACGGCGAGGACGCTCAAGTGGCGCAACGACCTCCACAACGAGATAGCCACCCAACTCGCGCTGGCCGCCTTCATCCGGCGCGGCTACTACGTGCGACATCTTGCGAGGATGCGAAAGGTGTATGCCCGCAGGCGCTCGGCAACGGTTGAGGCCCTGTCGGAGTCCTTCGGAAGCGACGTGAAGATCCTCGGCAGCGCCACGGGGCTCCACCTCTGCGCGCGCTGGGAGGGGGTCGTCTTCACCCCGGAGGTCTTGGCGGACCTGGCACGGGAGGGCTGCGTCGTCCGCTCCGCCGCCTCCCACTGCCTCGTTTCCCCGGAGCGCTATGAAGACACCCTGATCCTCGGCTACGGGAACCTGAAAGAAACGGAGATCCGCCGGGGGGTAGAGATCCTGCGCCGTGTGAGATCGCTCAACAGAAACGCAAGGATGACTTCCTCCGTCTCATCCGTTCTGCTCGAGGGTGCGCTTCCGTGCCCTTCGTTCCCGCCGTCGTCGCGAGGGTAGCCCTCCCGGCGCATTCCGGTATCGAGTTCTGGTGGACGCGTCTCGCCTTCGCCGTCCTGCTGGGTACCACAGGGGGTGGGAGTATGTCAGAAGGTACGGGGGAGAGGAGGCGAAGCGGCGGCGGCTGCAGTTACCCTGAACGGGGGCCTGCCCCGCCTCGGGGCGAATTGTCGGGCGAGTTTGTGCCGGTCCGGAAAAGCTCATCTCCGTCCGGGCGCGCGCAGCAGTGAGGGAGTGGCCTTCGGCTTAACCCCCCTCGGCCTATGGTTCTTGACCGACGACCGAAACCTGAAGACCGATGACTCCATCCGAAAGGCACTTTCCGGATGGATACGAATTTGCGGTGCGGGGGACAAAGATGCTATAAGCACCTCATCGTGACCACAGGGCGCGGCCCTGTGGTTTTTCTTTTTTCTCGTGGAGTTGCGAATGATTACGGCGGCAAACGTCTCCCTCTCCTATGGGAAGCGGGAGCTCTTCAAGGAAGTCAACATCAAGTTCACCCCCGGCAACTGCTACGGGCTCATCGGAGCGAACGGCGCGGGGAAGTCGACCTTCCTCAAGATCCTCTCGGGGGAGCTGGAACCCGACAAGGGGGAGATCCTGGTCAGCCCCGGAGAGAGGGTCTCGGTCCTCCGGCAGGACCACTTCGCCTTCGATGAGGAGACCGTCTTCAACACCGTCCTCAGGGGTCACGAGCGGCTCTTCCGCATCATCGCGGAGCGGGAGGCGCTCTATGCGAAGCCCGACTTCTCGGAGGCCGACGGACTGCGCTCCGCCGAACTGGAGGCGGAATTCGCGGACATGAACGGCTACGACGCCGAAGCCGAAGCGGCCTCGCTCCTTTCGGGGCTTGGGATCGGCGAGTCCTCGCGCGACAAGTTCATGAAGGAACTCGAGGGCGCGGAGAAGGTGCGCGTCCTGCTTGCGCAGGCCCTCTTCGGCAACCCCGACGTGCTCCTCCTCGACGAGCCGACGAACCACCTGGACCGGAGCTCCATCGCATGGTTGGAGGAGTTCCTCGGTCGGTTCCCGAACACGGTCGTGGTCGTCTCCCACGACCGGCACTTCCTCAACCAGGTCTGCACCCACATCGCCGACATCGACTTCGGCCGGATTCAGGTCTACGTGGGCAACTACGACTTCTGGTACCAGGCGAGCCAGCTCGCCGTGAAACAGAAGCAGGAGCAGAACCGGAAGCTGACGGAGAAGGCGGAGGAGTTGAAGGCGTTCATCCAGCGCTTCAGCTCGAACGCGTCGAAGGCGAAGCAGGCCACCTCGCGAAAGAAGCTCCTCGAGAAGCTGACGCTCGAAGACATGCCGGTCTCCTCCCGGAAGTACCCGTACGTCTGCTTCAAGGCCGACCGTCCCTGCGGCGACGTCATCCTGGAGGTCCAGGGGCTCTCGAAAACGATCGACGGAGTCCCGGTACTGAAGAACCTGAATCTAGAGGTCCGAAAGGGTGACAAGATCGCCTTCGTCGGCGGCAACAGCCTGGCCAAGACGACCCTCTTCCAAATCCTCGCCGGCGAGCTCGAGCCCGACAGCGGGAGCTTCCGCTGGGGGGTGACGATCACGCGAGGGTACTTCCCCAAGGAGAACAGCTCCTACTTCGACAGCGACCTGAGCGTCGTCGAGTGGCTCTGCCAGTTCGCGCCGACGGAGGGAGAGGCCTTCGCGCGAGGGTTTCTCGGGAGGAT
>JACRCS010000056.1 GCA_016218905.1 Deltaproteobacteria bacterium | reverse complement strand
TGCGCGTACCGGGTTGCCGTAGGGTGGGCGGTTCTCGCGCAGCGAGGTTCGCCCACGCGTGGGGCAACCCGCCTGCGGCGGAACGCCCCACCCTACGCTCAGGGGCAGATGCGCAAACAATTGTGACGCTCTGTATAGTTCGTGCATCGCAACCAGCAGGACGAACGCCGGTGAATCAGCGCCGTTCGGCCAACGCAGGGGCTGAATAGCAGGAAGGAACTTCCCGAACGGGATACTAGGAGGTGTAGCAGTGAGTCCGACCCGGGTTCTGTTGGCTGACGACCACGGCATCGTGCGCAAGGGCGTCCGCGCGCTCCTCGAGAGCGCACCCGAGATGAGCGTGATCGCCGAAGCGGCAGACGGGAAGGAAGCCGTACGGCTCGCGGAGGAGCTCGAGCCGGACGTCGTAATCATCGACGTCGCCATGCCGCTCTTGAACGGCATCGAGGCGGCGGCCCGGATCACCAAAACGAGACCCGCAACCCATGTGATCGTCCTCAGTATGCACTCCGACGAGAGCTATCTGGCCCGTGCCCTTACCGCCGGAGCCAAGGGTTACCTCGTCAAGGAATCGGCAGAGGAGGTGCTCCTGGAGGCAGTGGAGACCGTATCGCGCGGCAGGCCCTTCTTCAGCCCGGAGATCTCGAAGTTCCTCGTGGAGGAGTATCTGCGCCAGCGGGCGCAGCGCGGCCTGCGGGACTCGTTCGACCTGCTCACCGACCGCGAGAAGGAGGTCCTCCAGCTCCTCGCACTGGGCAGGACGAACAAGGAGGTCGCGGCCCTGCTCGACCTCAGCGTCTACACGGTGGAGACGCACCGAACGAACTTGATGAAGAAGCTGGACCTCCACAACACCGCGGAGCTCGTCCTCTACGCCGTGCGCAGGAAGCTGGTTTCCTGAGGAGGCCAAACGCGAGAGGAGCGTCGGAAGGAGGAGTCGGCGCTGGGGGAGGTGGTGGTACGGCCACCTCCCCTCAGCTCCCGTCGGCGGTCACCTCTTTTCGCGCGGTAGAGTGTCGGGCCGGCGAGGGCAGCACCTCCCAATTCGAGCAGCGACACACTCGCAAGGAACAGTCGGTTTCCGCATGCTCCTCTCCCGTGGATTGAGTGGACCTCCGAGTCCCGGCGGCCGCTCGAACCGCCCGCTTGGCACAGGACGGCCTCGCCGGCCTGCCGGGAAGAGCCCTCGGCGCCGGAAGCCGCGCCGCTGAAGGTCTGCTCCCGTCCCCTCAGGCGGTCGTCCGTCCCTCCGGGCTCCGGAGCAGACGCTCTCGCTTCCGCATGGTCGCCGCATCGAGGAGCATCCGGCCGGCCCAACGGTACACGTTGAACTCTCTGATGAGCCCTCGCATGAGCCGCATCCGGTCCCGCTGCTCGGCCGGCGGCATCGTCAGGGCGAGGTGCATCGCGGCAGCGCACTGCTCGTTGTCGTAGGGGTTGACGACCAGCGCCTCCGGCAATTCACGCGACGCACCGGTGAACTGACTGAGGAGCAACACGCCCCGCTCGTCGTCCCGGGCGGCGACGAACTCCTTCGCGACGAGGTTCATCCCGTCGTGGAGGCTGCTGACGAAACAGAAGTCGGCGGCACGGAAGTGCTCGTACACCGAGCGGTGCCCGTGGTGCTCGACGAGGAGGAGGATCGGCAGGTAGCCCTCCCGCCCGAAGCGCCGGTTCACGCGCTCTGCGAGGGCTCGCACCTCGGCCTGGAACTCCCGGTATTGGGGAATGCTGGAGCGGCTCGGGGCGGCGATCTGGAGGAACGAGAAGCGCCCCACCCACTCCGGTTTCCACTCGAGGAGCCGCTCCACCGCGAGGAACCGCTCCAGGATGCCCTTGGTATAGTCGAGGCGGTCGACGCCGAAGCCGATCAGGTGCTCCGCGGGGAGTCCGTGCCGCGCCCGGACGTCCTCGCGGCAGCGGTCCACGGGCTTCTCCGTGAAGTCGAGCGGCGGAGGCCACTCGATGGAAATGGGGTAGCGGTGCACGGCAGTCGGCATGCCGCCGTAGGATATCGTGAACGTCTCCCGGTCCACCCGCGCCTCCAGCACCCGGTCCACCGTGTCGACGAAGTTGTTGCAGTGGAACTGGGTGTGGAAGCCGAGGATGCTGCTCCCGAGCATCCCCTCCAGCAGCTCGGCGCGCCAGGGACAGATCATGAACGACTCGGGATTCGGCCACGGGATGTGCCAGAAGGTGATCACCGTCGCCCTGGGGAGCTTCTTGCGGATCATCCGGGGCAGGAGCGCGAAGTGGTAGTCCTGCACGAGGACGATGGGATCTTCCGACCCCGCCTCGTCGACGACCGCCTCGGCGAACTTCCGGTTGACCCGCACGTACTGCTCCCAGTCCGCTGCACGGAACGTCGGGCGGACGTGGGCGATGTGGCAGAGCGGCCAGAGCCCCTCGTTCGCGAAGCCGTAGTAGTAGCCCCCTTCCTCCTCCGCCGTGAGCCAGATCCGGCGGATCCGGTAGGAAGGGTCCTCCGGAGGAACCGCCACCCGATCCTGTCGGTCGACGACCGCCCGGTCCGCGCTCCCGCTGCCGTGGGCGATCCAGGTGCCGGAGCAGGCCCTCAGGATCGGCTCCAGCGCAGTCACGAGGCCGCTCGCCGGCTGCTGCACCTCGATCCCACCTGCCGTCCGGTTGTGGATGTAGGGCTGCCGGTTGGAAACGACGAGGACCTCTTCTCCGCGAAGCTCCCGCTTCAGGATCGTCCGGAGCGTCTCCGGGTGCCACGTGATCTGGCTCTCGTCTCGCTGCCGGCATTCCGTCTCCAGGTCGCGGATGAGCGCCCGGAGGTCTTTCGCGATGGGCTGCAGCTCGGCAGCGGTCGGCCGCTGACCTTCCGGGGGGCCGAGCAGACGTGCTTCTCCCCGGAGGAGCGCCTGCGTTCCCCTGATCCATCCTCGCCAGCTCACCTGGGCGATGACGACCGTCACGAGCGAGACGGTCGCCGCCACGAGGAGGAAGAAGTAGAAGACGTACCGGCGCGTGTCGGCGCCGCGGCGTTGGATGAAGCTCAAGTCGTGCACCAGGACCAGCGTCCCTAGAACGCCCCCGCTCCCTGCGAGGGGCTTCGTCGTCACGTGGAGCCCCTCGTGGTGCGCTTCAACCAGCGATGACTCGCCCGGTGGAGGAGAGATCACGAGAGGCCGCAGGTGGCGGGGGAACGCCTTCGTAGCGACGAGCTTCCCGTCCTCCGGATCCAGGTACCCCAGGGCGACGAGCCGCTCGTCCTTCGTGATCTGCTCGAAGTAGTTCCGGATCCGAGCCTTCCTCCCGGTCTCGATGAGCTCGAGGAGGGGCTCGCGGATCGTGTTGACGATGAGATCCGAACGGAGGTCCAGATCCCGGACGAACCATCGTTGGGTGAGCCGGTCCGCGAGGGGGACGACGGCGTAGGCGAGAAGGGTCAGAGCAATGGCCAGCGGGACGAGAAAACGCAGCCAGAGACGCAGCTTCAAGGGCTCTTCTCCGGAGGCCGCCGCTTTGGGAGCTCGACTCCCTCTTGAGCGAGCGTCTCCGGGGCCGTGACGGAAGCGGGCGCTGCCCCGAAACCGTCGGCCTCAGAGGTGCCGAAGACGCGGTCCGCGGAAAGTTCCTGGTCGTCCCAGGACACAGCGAGGGCGGCCACGTAGCGGGGCAACTCACGCGGACCGGAGAGCCAGACGCACTCCGGCGGAAAGGCTCTCGTACCTAGGCAGGCCACCTTCCCTCCCAGGTGCCGGACGAGCGCCATGGCGACGAGGTCGTTGTCGTCGTCACCGGCGTAGAAGAGCCGGTCCAGGCTGGTGAAGCTGATATGCTGACAGAGGGCCCGGACGCCGGACGCCTTGTTGATTCGAGCCAGAAACGGGATCTCGATGCTTCGCGGGCCCAGGTATATGGCCATCTCGAAGGGAAGCGGAAGCGACTTCAACGAGGAGAGCAGAGCATCCTTGTGCTTCGCCGCCATGCCCCTCACATGGATGGCGAGCGACCACTCCTTTTCCTCGATGTCGACGCCCGGAAACCGTGCGGCCGCCCTGCGGACAACCGGGAGGAAGACCTTGCGCATGGCGGAGAGCTCGTCCACGAGCTCGGGCGGAGGAGAAATCACGACAGCGTCGCCCGACCTCCAGACTACTCCGCTGCCGCCACCGACGAGGACTCCTGGGACGTCGACCCGCCGAGCGATGTCGTCGATGTGTCTGCTGGAGATGACCGCGACGACGTCACCCGCACGGGAAACGAGTTCTTCAAGCATCCGCCTGCACCCCTCGTCGAGACGTGCGGCCCGGCGGTCCTCCACGAGGTTCGAGAGTGTTCCATCGAAGTCGAAGATCCAGATGCTTCTGCCTACGCCGTTTCTCATTGCGCGTTGCTCCTTCCCTTTTCCGAAGGAACACTACCGCAGAGGCCGCCCCGCCCGACATACGGCCCCCTTGGTAGTTCCGGCGGGAAAGCCCGGTAGGATCGGCGGACCCGAACCGTGCCCGCCGGAGGCGCGCCCGAGGAGGCTCGTGGAAACGCGCGCTCCGGTGGAGGGGTCCGGCCGCTGGAGTACGGCCTTTCCGGCAGAAGCATCCCCGCTACGGGGGATGTTCACCGTGCCTCGGTGACGATAGGCTCAGTTCGTGACATCCCGTCAAGGAGGCATGCGGCTTCTCAAGTACCGCCGCGAGGTCAAGTGGACGAACGGAAGATGCACCGAGGAGGATCCCGCATGGACGCCGGAAGCTTCTTTCTCCCATTCCCTCCGAGGAGGAAGCGTTGACGGTCTCCCGTTCGGTCCCGAGGGATCCCGGCGTTCGCGGGCATCCGCCTGCCCTGCTAGACTACGAGCGCTCCGGATTCCTTCCAAGAGGCGCGGGCAGCTTCGCCCTTCGACTGCCCTGGACAAGAGAACTGCCGCAAACCGGTCAGACCATGAGAGCTCGGCACCGCACCTGGCCCGTCCTGGTGGTGGGCTTCGGCCTCTTGATCGCGCTCGTCGCCTTCCTCGGCCTGAGCGCCCTCCGCGACGCCGGCCGGATTCGGCGCGAGATGCGCTCCGTCCAGTCCGCAGCTCGAGAAGGCGCCGGAGCCCTGGCGGCGATCCAGGCGAAGACCCTCGAATCGGCCATCCTGATCCGCGACTACCTCATGAGCCCCCAAAGTCTGCCACCGGAGCAGGCGCGTCTGGAACTGAGGGAGATCCGCTCCTCAGTGGATGGGGACCTGGTCAAACTCCGGAAGCTTCGGGGCGCCGGCGGGACGGATCCCCTCGAGGAGCTGATCCGAGAGCTGGACGAGTACTGGGGCTCGCTCGAGCAGATCCTCGCCTGGACCGGGACTCAGGGACGCGGTCAGCGGGCGGCGTTTCTCCGGCAGGAGGTCGGGCCCCGAAGGCTTGCCGTGCTCTCTCTGGCTCACCGGATCGGACAGCTCTCCGAGGAGAACCGCCGAAAAGAGAGCGAGCGGATGGAGGAGAGCCGGGCCGAGTACCTCCACGCCGTCCGTAGAAACCTGATCCTCGCCCTCCTCTTGGCCTTTGGCGTCGCTTGCTTCAGCATCGCCCGCACGTCCCACCTCGAGCGGCACTCTTCGCGGGAGCGCGAGCGGGCGGAAGAAGCGGAGGAGGAGCTCCGTAAGCTGTCCCACAAGCTCCTCCACGCCCAGGAGGAGGAGAGGAAGTCCATTTCGAGGGAGCTCCACGACGAGATCGGGCAGAAGCTGACGGCGCTAAGAATGTCGATCGGCCGACTGGATCGGCTGCGTTCGGGCGCCGACGCCGACTACAGGGCGCAGGTGGCCGAGTCGAAGGATCTCGCCGAGAGCGCGCTGCGCACGGCTCGGGATCTCGCCATGGGTCTTCGACCTTCGATGCTCGACGACCTGGGGCTCGGACCGGCCCTCGAGTGGCAGGCCAGGGAGTTCTCACGTCATTCGGGTGTGCCGGCTTCCGTGGAGATCTCGGGAAAGCTCGAGCAGATTCCGGAAGCCGTCCGCACGTGCGCCTACCGCGTGGCCCAGGAAGCCCTCACCAACTGCGCCCGGCACGCGCACGCGAGCTCGGTCCAGATCCTCGTGCGGGCGGAACCGGAGCGCCTCCGGCTCGAGGTGAGGGACGACGGCGTCGGCATGCCTCGGGAGCGCGGCCCCGTCTGTGGGCTCGGCTTGCTCGGCATCGACGAGCGGGTGCGGGAGCTCGGCGGCAAAGTGAGCCTCGGTTCGGTACAGGGAAAAGGCTCCGTAGTTGCCGCGGAAATCCCCCTTCCGAAGGAGGTACGTGGGTGAGCACGACACGAGTGCTCCTGGCCGACGATCACGGGATCGTGCGCAAAGGCCTTCGCTCCCTTCTCGAGAGCGAGCCCGA
>JACRCS010000643.1 GCA_016218905.1 Deltaproteobacteria bacterium | reverse complement strand
GCGCGCCGGGACGGCCGGCAGGTGAGCGTGCCGGCGGAGCACCTTGTGCCGGGCGATCTGGTGATCCTGCAAGCGGGGGACATGGTCCCTGCGGACGTGCGTCTCCTCCACGTGAAGACTCTGCGCGTGGAGGAGGCCGCACTGACCGGCGAGTCGGTCCCCGCGGAAAAGCAGTCCGAACCGGTTGCGGAGGAAACGGCCCTGGGGGACAGGCACTCCATGGCCTACGGGGGAACCCTCGTCACCCAAGGGACCGGCTTGTGCGTGGTCGTGGCCACGGGCGTAGAGACCGAGCTTGGCCGCATCTCCCGGCTCTTGACCCAGACAACCCAGTTGGAGACGCCTCTCACCCGGCAGCTCGAGACCGTGGGCCGCTGGGTCACGGCGGCCGTTGTCGTCCTCTCCCTGATTCTCTTCTCTTATGGCTACTTCGCCAGGCATTCCCCGCTCACCGACGCCCTGCTGGTCGCGATTGCGCTGGCCGTTGCGGCCGTCCCCGAAGGGCTCCCGGCCATCATCACCATCTCGCTGGCCGTCGGCGTGCGCCGGATGGCGGCCCGGAAAGCTGTGGTCCGCTACCTACCGGCCGTGGAGACCCTCGGCTCCACCACGGTGATCGGCTCCGACAAGACGGGGACTCTCACGCGCAACGAGATGACCGTACAGGCGCTGTGGGCCGGCGGCCGGCCGTACCGACTGGCGGGTGTGGGGTACGAACCCGTGGGGGAGCTCCTGGAGGGGGACCAACCGTTGACACCGGCTCCCGACGCCGTGCAGGAGCTCCTCGCCGCGGCCGTGCTCTGCAACGACGCGGCGGTCCACCCTTCAGGCGCCTCCTGGGCCATCACGGGGGACCCCACTGAGGCGGCCCTCGTCGTGGCCGGCCGAAAGATCGGTCTCGACGAGGGCGAGCTGCGCACGGGTCATCCCCGGCTCGACGCCGTCCCCTTCGAGTCGCAGACCCAGTACATGGCTACACTCCACGGCCTGCCGGAGGGCGGTGCCGCCGTCTACGTCAAGGGCGCACCCGAGGTGGTGCTGGAGCGCTGCGGGCTCGAACCGGGAGAGGCCGAGGGTGCCCGACACGAGTTGGAGGCGCTGGGGCGGCGCGGGATGCGCGTCCTCGCGTTGGCCAAACGCCCGTCCGAAGAGGGCGCGGTAGCCCTGGGACCGGAGCACGTCCGAGAGGGGCTCGCGTTCCTCGGGCTCGTGGGCATGATCGATCCTCCTCGGCCCGAGGCCGTCGAGGCGATCCGCGTCTGCCAGGCGGCGGGGATCACGGTGAAGATGATCACCGGCGACCACCCGGCCACGGCGGCTGCCATCGGAAGGGCCCTGGGCCTCGGGGCAGACCAACCCGCACGAACGGGGTCCGAGATCGGCGTCATGAGCGATACGGAGCTGGAGGAAGCGGTCCGGGTGACGAATGTCTTCGCGCGGGTCGCGCCTGAGCACAAGCTGCGGTTGGTGGAGGCGCTGCAGCGCCAGGGGCACGTGGTCGCCATGACCGGCGACGGGGTGAACGACGCGCCGGCGCTCAAGCGGGCCGACATCGGCGTGGCGATGGGAGTCACGGGCACGTCCGTGGCCAAGGAAGCAGCCAAGATCGTGCTCACGGACGACAACTTCGCTACCATCGCCGCGTCGGTGGAGGAGGGTCGGCGGGTCTACGACAATCTGATCAAGGCGCTCGCCTTTGTGCTCCCGACGAACCTCGGCCTCGCCTTCACGCTGGCAGCCGCCCTGTTCTTTTTTCCCGCCGGCCCCGAGGGGCACCTCCTCCTGCCCATGGCGCCCCTTCAAATCCTCTGGATCAACCTGGTGGCCAGCGTGGCGCTGTCGCTTCCCATCGCCTTCGAGGTGCTGGAGCCAGGAGCCATGGCCCGTCCCCCGCGCCGCCGCGACGAGCCCGTCTTCGGCGCCTTCGTCCTCGTCCGCACCTTGCTGGCGGCCACGGTGATGGCCGTCGGCGTGTGCGGTCTGTTTCTCTGGGAGTATCACCGGATGCTGCCGATCCACGGGCACGTCCGGTCCCTGGCCGAGGCCCAGACCCTGAGCGTCACGACGATCGCCCTGTTCCAGATGTTCTACCTCCAGAACTGTCGCTCGCTTCGTGAGTCGGTCTTCTCCTTGGGGTTCTTCTCCAACCCCTCCGTCTTCGCAGGCGTGGGGGCGCTGCTGGGGCTCCAGGTTCTCTTCACGGAGCTCCCTTTCCTGCAGAAGCTGTTCGGGACGGCGTCCCTCGATGTCGAGGCGTGGCGGAACTGCGCCCTCGTGGCTGCTTCCATCTTTCCGGTCATCGCCCTGGAGAAGTGGCTGTGGCGGCGGGCGGCGGCCGGGTGAAGGCAGGGAGTGCCGGATAGGGGGCCAGGGAGCCCCTGACCGCCCGCCGCGAAACCCTGGAGCGCGTCGCCCGCCGGCTCCTCGAGGCCGAGGCACTGCACGAAGCAAAGTTCTGCAGACTGCTCGAGTAGGGGGTTCATGGGCCGCGGGCCGCGGGCCCCGGCGGCGGCCTCCGCGCAGAAAGGAGTGCGGCGGCTGAAGCGAGCGCGGGCTGAGGTTGCCCCTGCCGGGACCTGTGGCAACTTGTTCCGGAACTTCGGTCCCGAGGCAGGAGGACGACCCGTGCAGGAGCCCATCTCTTTCCCCCGCAGGCACTTCCTGGCCGCCGGCCTCGGCGCCTTGCTCCTCGCCGCAGGTCGCGGCCTCGCGGGCGCCTGCGCCCCCACCGACGAGAACCCCCAGGGGCCCTTCTACCTGCCCGATATGCCACTGCGCCCCGACCTGGCCCCCCGCGACGAGCCGGGGGAGCGGCTCGCGGTGACGGGCAGGGTCCTCTCGGCCGCCGACTGCCGCCCCCTGGCCGGCGCGGTGGTGGAGGTGTGGCACGCGAGCGCCGCCGGGATCTACTACGGCATGGAGGGGGTCGGCGGGGAGGATGCTTCGCGACTCCGGGGCCGGATCCGCAGCGGCACCGACGGCGGCTACCGCTTCGTGACCATCCTCCCGGGCCGCTACTCCCTCAGCCCCCGCCGCTTCCGGCCCCGGCACATCCACTACCTGGTGTCACACGCGGGGCATCGGACGCTGGTGACCCAGCTCTACTTCGCGGGCGACCCGGACCTCGCGGGCGACCCCTTCGTGCGGCCCTCCCTGGTCGTGCCGCTGCGCAAAGTCGGGGCCGATGCGAAGCGGGGCCGGCTGCTCGCCGCGAGTTTCGACCTGGTCCTTGCGCCCACGTGAACCTGCAGCGCGTCGGACACCATGCGCCGGCGCTAGCGGGGAGGGAAGAAGGGTGTGTAGCCCGTTGTGGCGCCGCCGAAAGACCCAGGGAACGGCCCAGAGCACTTCGTCGAGTTCCGGCCTGATCCACAGGCTAACAGCCCCCGCGGTGTACGTTCTGACCTTTTTGGTCCTGGAAGTCGCTGCGATCGTGGTCGAGTCCTCTCCCGGCGTGACCTCCTGGCGCCCGTCGGCGGGTCTCGGTTTCGCCTTTGTCGTGGCCTTTGGCCCCAGGTATGCGGTCGCGCTGCTGGGGGCGGCATGGCTGGCCGCGTTCTGGATACCCTTCCCGCCGGGCGCTCCCTTCGGGCCGTTCGCCCACGCCGTGGCACTGGCGGCGGGCTGCGGCCTTGCGGCTGCGATCCTTCGCCGTGTCTTGCGCGTCGACCCGCGGCTCCGCCGGGTGCGCGACGTCGCCCTCTTCTTGCCGGTGGCCCTCCTGGCGCCGCTGCCGGCTGCAGTCGTGGGGACCCCCGGTGCCGCCCAGGAGGCCTGGGTGGATTACCTGACCGCAGTCGAAAGCTACTGGATCCGGGACGCGATCGGCATCATGACCCTGGCGCCCCTTCTGCTCGTCCACGCACTCCCCCGGCTGCGCAGGATGGCCAAGCGGACGGCCTCCGGGGGACCTTTTCAGGCCGCCCCCGCCCCGTCCTACAGGCACGCATCCAGGGCAAAGGGCCTGCCGATCGCGGAGGCCCTTGCCCAGGCTGCGAGCATTCCGGTGGTCGTCTGGATCGTCTTCTCCCTGCGCAGCGCTGCGGGGTTCGACCTCTACTATGTGTGCCTTCTGCCGCTCCTCTGGATCGCGACGAGTTGGGGGCTCCCGGGAGCCACGGTGGGGATTGCCGCGATCGACGTCGGGTTGTGGGCGGCGGTGCAGGCCTTCCCCTCCGCCGTGAGGGACCTCGCAGAGCTGCAGTTCCTTCAGGTGGCGGTGCCGTTGACCGGCCTCTTCCTGGGTGCCCAGGTGAGTGCGCGAAGGCGAAGGGAAGACGAGTTGCGGGTGGCGAAGGAGAGGGCGGAAAACGCCAGCCGGATCAAGAGCGAGTTTCTGGCGAACGTGAGCCACGAGCTTCGGACCCCCATGAATTCCATCCTGGGTTACACCGAGCTCGTTCTCGACGGAGTGGACGGGCCGATCAACGAGGAGCAGGGGGCGAGCCTGAGGCGCGTGCTCACGCACGCCCGCGACTTGCTGGCGCTCATCGACAACCTCCTCGACTTCTCGATGCTGGAAGCGGGCGAGGGGGAGTTCAGCCGGGTTTCTTTCGGTCTGCGGGGTGTCGTCGCCGAAGCCGTGGAGGCGTTCACTCGCGCCGCGGCGCAAAAGGGCCTGGGGCTGAGCCTCGACGTCGCTCCGGATGTCCCGGATGCGCTGCTCGGTGACCCGAGCCGCCTGGGGCAGGTGATCTCCGCGCTCGTAGACAACGCGATCAAGTTCACGAGCGCGGGCGAGGTGACCGTGCGAGCCCAAACGGAGGCAAGAACAGAGGACAAGGTCGTCCTCCGGTTCGCGGTCAGCGACAGCGGCCCCGGGATTCCGGAGGAGAAGCGCTCGGAGATCTTCAAGGCCTTCTCTCAGGCCGATGGCTCGCTCACGCGAAGACACGGAGGCGTTGGGCTGGGTCTCGCGATCTGCTCCCGGCTGGTTCAGAAAATGGGCGGGCGCCTCTGGGTTGAAAGCCAAGTTGAAGTCGGCAGCGTGTTTCGGTTCACGCTCGCATTCCGGGTGCCGGGTGTAAGTGACGGGGAGGGCTCAGAGGTTGGGAACCCGCGGGGGGGCGTGCACCGTACGTGAAGGATGAGATCGGTCATCTCGAGGCGGGGGAGGTTGTCTTCGACCACGCGGCGCTCCACCCTTACCTCCTTGGCCACCTGCGACATGTTGATCTCGGCGCCGGGGTGGGCGAGCAGGTAGACGAAGAAGCGCAGTACGTTCTCGGGCTTGCGGTACTGGGTGAGGGCCATCAGGTCTTCGTAGGGCACCTTGCGGACCTGCTGCTCCATCAGGTACTCCATCTTCCGCACCGGATCGGCGAGGCCCCAGACTTCGGGGAAGCCGCCCTCGCGGTAGTAAGAGACGACCGCCTGGTTGATCCTGCGCACGTAGGGCGAAAGGGCGCCACCCAGCGCCTGGAGGTGGTCGACCACCTGCTTTCCGTCTCCGGAGAGCAGCAGGGTCCGAAGCCCCCGGTGTTCGTCGAGGAGTCCTGCGAGTTCCGGTTCCGACGCAAGCTGGAAGAGCGCGTATTCCCGAAAACGGAACGGCAGAAGGTGACGGTCCTTGATGCGCCCGAGCAAGCTCTCCCGGCTGCTCCGAAAGATGGGGGAAGACGCGGACCCGGACACCACGAAGCAGATGGGAACCTTGAGGTCGTAGTATTTCTTGAGGTAGAGCTCCCAACGCGGCAGGCGCTGGATCTCGTCCAGGAAGAAGAACCAGGGTTCCCCCTGTCCGGGCCCTGCGCCGGTGCGTTCTACCAGCCGGTCGAAGACGACTCTCTGCACCTCCAGAGAACCGAAGACCAGGGGATCGTCGAAGGTGAAGTAGACGATGCGGTCCGGAAGGGCCAGGCCCTCATCGATCAGGCGGGCGATCGTCTGGCGCACCGCAGTCGTCTTGCCGACTCGCCGCGGCCCGGTGACCGAAATCACCTGGGGAAGGGACGCGAGGTCATCCAGGATCTCCGAGACCACCGGGCGGTGGAAGGCGGGCAAGTCCCTCCGCCACGCCCCCCGGGGCTCCTGCCACCACGGGTTGTAGAGGCGCAACAGCCCTTCCAGGTCGAAATCTTCCACTCGCAACCTCTCGCCCACTCTCAAGAATCGGACAATGTCCCAATCTTGTACGTTGTAACGAGCAAATTTGGAAGTGCGGACTAACCCCTTTCTCGTTCGTTTCGGCGCCTCGTCGACACCGCCGGCGCAGGAGGCGAGAGCGCCCTGCTCCCCGCCTCAGGTCTGTGCGGAAAAGGCCCGGACAGCGACCTCGCTCGCGTCGGCGAGCCAGCCGGCGCGCTGCTCGGCCGTGCTCGTCACCATGACCCCGTAGGTCCGCCGGACGAAGCCCGGCACCCCGCAGAAGCGGAGGATGCAGTCCTTCCAGAGCGTCTCCAGGGGATCGCCGAAGACCTCCCGCTCGCGTTCGGGCGAGGTGTTCGAGGTGTTGAGCACCACCGCCGTCCGGGCCTTCAGAAGGCCGAGCGGAATCCCTTCGCCAAGGTCGCCCTCCGAGAACTCGTACCCGACGCCGGCGCGCAAGACCCGGTCGACCCAGCCCTTCAGGATGGCCGGCGGCTGGCCCCACCAGTTCGGGTGGACGAAGACGAGCCCCTCCGCCTCCCCGATCTCGGCGCAGTGCTCGGCCACCCGCGGGTCGACGCGTCCGCCCTTCCGGATCTCCTCGTACGGCAGGAGCGGGTCGAAGCGCTCCGCGTAGAGGTCGTGGAAACACACCGCGTGCCCGTCGTGCCTGAGGGCGGCCACCACGGCGGCGGCGAGGGCGTGATTGAAGCTCTTCGGTCGGGGATGGGCGAGAAGGATCGAGACGTTCACTCGTGTGCCTCCGCTTGGGTTCGGGCGAGCCGGGAGCCGGGCCTATCATGGCACGAGGCGAAGGGAGGAGAGACCATGAGGATCTTTGACGGTTGCGGGGCTGCCCCGACCGAGCAAGAAACACCGGCAAACGCCCTTGGGCGTGGTTGACAGGGCTGCCGAATCCGAAACACTGTGCAAGCGGTACCCGTTCCGACCCCGCCGGGTGGTGAGCGCTGCATCGGATGCTGAGGCGAAGGGGCTTCTGTGTGCCTCCGGTCCGTGCTGCGGGTGGGAATCCGTGACCCGGACGGCGTTGTGATCGAGCGGCGCGAGGGGAAGGCTGCCGGACGTCGCCGGCGATCGCGGGGGTGCGAAGGAAGGCTCGACGGGGAGGAACGGGGAGGACTTGTCATGTCGGAGATCTTTGATGATTGGCCGGAGCGGTACGATCAGTGGTTCGAAACGCCGATCGGACGCGTGGTCCGAGAGGCAGAGCGCGGGCTCCTCTGGGATGCCTGCGTCCCCGGTCCCGGTGAGCGGATCTTGGACGTCGGGTGTGGCACCGGCGTGTTCACCGTCGACCTCCTCGCCGCGGGCGCAGAGGTGACGGGGGTCGATCTGTCGCTGCCCATGCTCCGGCGGCTCGCGCGCCGGGCGGGGAACTTCCCTTTTCGCCCGATCCAGGGAGACATGAGGGCACTCCCGGTTGCCGAGGCGGTCTTCGACAAAGTGGTCTCGGTGACCGCGATCGAGTTCCTGCCCGATGCCAGGGGAGCGGTCGCCGAGTTGTTCCGAGCCACGCGGCCCGGCGGCTCCATCGTGGTCGCCACCCTGAACGCCCTCAGCCCCTGGGCGGCCCGAAGGCGGGAAGCCGCGGCCAAGGGGCATCCGATCTTTCGGCACGTCCGCTTTCGGACGCCGGACGAGGTCGCGGCCCTGAGGCCCGATGCGCCCCGGATTCGGACCGCAGTCCACTTCCTGAAGAATGAGGATTCCGAGAAGGCGCGCGCGATCGAAGCGGACGGCCAGACCCGTGGGCTCATGACCGGCGCCTTCCTCCTGGCGCACTGGGTCAAGGTCGACACGGCTCGGCCGGAAGGCGCGCCGGGCCGTGAGAGGGCTTGTGAGAACCGGTCTGCACGTCCTTACTCCTCGGCGCCGAACGGCCAGGGGCCGCTGTCCGCTCCACCGAAGACGACGGCCGGGGCCGGTGCCTCGTTGACCAGCAGGCGGAGGACGTCGGGTCGACTGTAGTGGCCGGTCACGTCGAAGTCGTACTTTCCCCGGACGACCTCGGCCAGGTCGAGCTCCGCGGAGAGGAGGCGCTCGCCCTCGAAGTGTGGGCCGGCCAGGACGTTGCCGAGCGGACCCACGATGCAGCTGCCGCCTCGGGTGATCACCGTCTGGGGATCGTTGCCCTGGACCGCGGGGTAGTCCGGCGGGAAGTCGCCGCGCCGCGTGAACTGGTTCGCGGAAAGGACGAAGCAGCGGCCCTCCAGGGCAATGTGCTGCATGCTCGGGAGCCAGGTGTCCCGGTCGTCGAGGGTCGGGGCGCAGTACAGTTCGATCCCCTTGGCGTACATGGCCGTCCTCAAGAGCGGCATGTAGTTCTCCCAGCAGATGACGGCCCCGATCCGGCCCAGGGGTGTATCGAGCACCGGCAGGGTCGAGCCGTCCCCGAAGCCCCAGATCAGGCGCTCCATCGCG
>JACRCS010000642.1 GCA_016218905.1 Deltaproteobacteria bacterium | reverse complement strand
GTGAAGGTCCCGACGACGTTCGTGCGGATGAACTCGCCGGGGCCCTCGATGCTACGGTCCACGTGGGACTCGGCCGCGAAGTGCACCACCGAGTCGATCTCCTCCTCCCGGAAGAGACGCTCCAGGAGAGCGGCGTCGCAGATGTCCCCTCGGACGAACCGGTAGCGGGGCTCGCCCTCCAGCTCCGAGAGGTTCGCGAGGTTTCCCGCGTACGTGATCTTGTCCAGGTTGAAGAGGCGGGCGTCGGGCAGGCGCCGGAGCGCGAGGCGGACGAAGTTGGAGCCGATGAAGCCGCAGCCGCCGGTGACCAGTATGCTTCTCATCCCCGTCCCATCGAGAGTAGTCAATCCGAGTTCAGGGTCAGTCCTGTGGGAGCGGCTTCCAAGCCGCGATGCCGTTCCCCGGTCGGCCTTCCGGCCGAGATCGTGGTCTGGAGACCACTCCCACAGGAGATCGAGCCCTCGGCAAGTGCCCCGGTCCGTGGGAGCGGCTTCCCAAGCCGCGATGCTCTTTCCGGCCGGCCCACGGCGAGAGCGTGGTCTGGAGACCACTCCCATAGGATGCCGGACCGGCCTCGAGAGAAAAAGCCCGAAAGGTGGCCGACTTATAGCATAGTAGGCTCACGAAGAGAAATTCGTTATCGTATGCCGTCCCCGAGCCCGACGAGCCGAACGTGAGAGCCGAAACCGCCTGTCTCCCCTGCTTGCGCGCCCTCGCCCGCCGCGCGGTCCGCCTGGCCGCCGCCGGCGATCCGGCGCTCGCGCGCCGCGCCGAAGCGGAATGCCTCTCCGCCCTCGAGCGAGACTTCCGAGCGGGGGTGTCGGTCCCGACGCGGCTCTCGTCGGCCCTCCTGCGGAGCGTCCGCCGAAGCTCGGGGACCGACGACCCGTTCCGGGAGGTCAAGGCGGCGGAGTACGCCTCCGGACGGGAGGCCGCCGCGCGCCTCCGGCCGCAGGCGGGAGAGAGCTTGGAAGGGCTCCTCCGGCTGAGCGGGGCGGGCAATCAGATCGACTTCTTCCGAAACCGGGAGGAAGTGGAACGCCTCTGGGAGCTCGGTCTGCCGGCGCTCGCGCTCGACGACGGGGCGAAGCTCCGGGCCGCCTTGGCAAGGCCGGGAGACGTGCTCTTCCTGGCCGACAACGCCGGAGAGGTCCCCTTCGACCTTCCGCTCCTGGCGGCGTTGGAGCGCGGCGGCAAGCGGGTCCTCTACGCCGTCAAGGGCGGCCCCTCCCAGAACGACGTCACCCGGGCCGACGCGGAGCGCCTGGGCCTGCGGCTCCCGGGTCTGATCGACACCGGGAGCGACGCCGTGGGGTGCGAGCTCCGCGAAGCGGGGGAGGACCTCGCCCGCGCCTGGGAGCGAGCGGGGACTGTCCTCGCCAAAGGCATGGCGAACTGGGAGACCCTCACGGAATATCCGGACGCGCTCCGCGGCAAGGCCGTCTTCTTCCTCCTCTGCGCGAAGTGCGAGCCCGTGGCCGCCTCACTCGGCGTGGAGAAGGGGAGCATGGTCCTCGCGAACGCGCGACGCGTCGCAAGGGTCGGGGCGCCGGCATGAGCGAGCTCGTCTCCATCCCGAAGCACGTGAGGATCGGACCCGCCTGGGAGGGGCTCACCGTCTTCGACGCCGTGCGCAGGGCGTTCCCCGACGTCACTCCTCGCGACGTCTTCCGGAAGGCCCGCCAGCGGGAGCTCTTCGTCAACGGGAAGGCGTGCGTGCCCCTCGGGCGGGTGCGCCAGGGGGACGTGGTCACGGTCGTGCTCCCCCGGCCGCCCCTGCCGCCTTCCCGGCCTGCCCAGCGGCTGGACGTCGTCGTGGAGACCCCGGCGGGTCCCTTTCGCATCGTCCGGGAGGACGAGGACCTCCTCGCGGTCTCGAAGCCGGCCGGCTGCGCGAGCCACCCGGCCCTACGCCACTCGGGCGATACCCTGATCGACCGTGTGCGGCACTACCTGGGAGCGCGGCCGGAGCACGCGTTTCAGCCGGCGCTCGCGAACCGCCTCGACCTAGAGACCTCCGGGATCGTCCTCGTCGGAAAGAACAGGGCGGCTCGAGGGCGGTTGGGCCGGAGCCTCCAGCGAGGCCAGCTCGAGAAGCGCTACCTTGCCCTCGTGGGCGGCTGGACGCAGTCTTCCGGAGAGATCGCCGTCCCCCTGTTGCGCCGGCCGGACTCGAGGACCGGGCCCGAACGAAGGCGGGTGAAGCTCCAGTCGGCGCTCACGCGCTACCGCACGATCGCCCGGTACGAACACCCCCTCCGCTGCACCCTGCTGGAGATCGAGCTCCTCACGGGACGCACCCACCAGATCCGGCTCCACCTCTCCCAAGCGGGCCATCCGGTGGCGGCGGACCGCCGCTACGGCGACGCGGAGCTCAACCGGCTCCTCCGGGAGACGACGGGGCTCGGGCGACTCTTCCTCCACGCCCACCGCGTCCGCCTGAACCACCCCACGAGCGGCGAGGCCCTCGAGCTCACCACACCCCTGCCCGAGGATCTCGAGGCGGTGCTGCGGAGCTTCGCTCCGTGTGACGAGTGAGATAAGAGCCGTGACGCGGGACGAGTAAAGGCCGGAGGCCGTGAAGACGTGAGTTGAAGGCCGTCGACGGGAGATAGGGGTACCGGCGGGAGCCGAGGCCTTACGAGGTAGGGATTTCGGGGTAGAGTTACGGGGGCACAGGGTCGAGCCGCGATGGTCTTGGCCGGATCGGCCTGCGGCCAGATCGTGGCCTGGAGACCACTCCCACAGGGGACCGAGCCCGGGGCAACTGCCCCCGTCCGTGGGAGCGGCTTCCAAGCCGCGATGCTCGCCCCGGTCGGCCTTCGGGCCGAGATCGTGGTCTGGAGACCACTCCCACAGGGTGCCGGTCCTTTTGCGCCTTACGCGTCACGGCCCTTATGACTCGTCACAGTCTTTAAGGGGTTCTTCATGCCTGACCTTTGGAGAGTACTCGTCACCTGCGATCTCGGCCGCGAGGCACTCGAGCGGTTCTCGGCGCGGCCCGGGTTCTCGGTCGACGTGCACGACGTCCGGCGGGAGGACGAGCTCGTCCGGGCCATCCCCGGCTACCAGGCGGTCATCGTCCGCTCCAACGTGGAGGTGACCGCGCGCGCCATCGCCGCCGGCTCCGATCTCCTGGTGGTCGGACGCGCCGGCGTGGGCGTGGACAACATCGACGTCGAGGCCGCGACCCGCGTGGGAGTGGCCGTCGTCAACGCCCCGGGGGGGAACATCGTCACGACCGGCGAGCACGCCGTAGCCATGCTGCTCAGCCTTGCGCGCCGCATCCCCCAGGCCACCGCCTCGGTGAGGGCCGGCCGGTGGGAGAAGAAGAAGTTCATGGGGCGGGAGCTCCGCGGGAAGACGCTCGGCATCATCGGCGTCGGCCGAGTGGGGTCCGTGGTGGCCGAGATCGCCCAGTGTTTTCGCCTGCGGGTCCTCGCGGCCGACCCGTACCTCTCGCAGGAGAAGGCTTCCCGGCTGGGAGTGGAGCTCTGCAGCCTCGACGCCCTCCTCGCCCAGGCGGACTTCCTCACGGTCCACACGCCCCTCACGCCGGAGACGCGGGGTCTCCTCGGGAGGGAGGCGTTCTCCAAGATGAAGCCCGGCGTCCTTGTCGTGAACTGCGCCCGTGGCGGGATCGTGGACGAGGAGGCCCTGGAGGAGGCGCTCGAGAGCGGGCGCGTCGGCGGCGCCGCCCTGGACGTCTTCGAGTCCGAGCCGCCTCCCCCGAAGGCTCTCTACCAGCGACCGGACGTGATCCTCACGCCCCACCTCGGCGCGTCCACGGTCGAGGCCCAGGCCGGCGTCGCCGTCGAAGTCGCGGAGAACGTGATCGCCTACCTCACGACCGGCGCCGCGCCGAACAGCGTCAACGCGCCCGCCGCGGCGGGGGAGGCGCTTCGCCGCCTGGAGCCCTACCTGGACCTGGCCGAGCGCCTGGGCCGCTTCCTCGGCCAGCTCGTGCCCGGACCGGTCGCGTCGTCGCAGGTGTCGGTCCTCGGGGAGGCGGCCGACCAGGGCCCGGAGCTCGTGACCGCGTCCTTCCTAAAGGGGCTCCTCTCGCCGGCCCTCTCGGTGCGGGTCAACCTCGTCAACGCCGCCGCCGTCGCGCGGGAACGCGGAGTCCGGGTGGCGACCACGACGAGCCTCGAGACCCAGGACTTCTCGGACCTGATCTCCGTCCGGGTCGAGGGGCCTTGGGGGCGGCACGTGCTGGAGGGCACGCTCTTCGGCAAGCGGGAGCCCCGGCTCGTCCGCTTCGACGAGTACCGCCTCGACGCGCTGCCGGAGGGAAACCTGATCCTGATCTACAACGACGACGTCCCGGGCGTCATCGGCGACATCGGCACCTGCCTCGGCGCCCACCACGTCAACATCGCCGGCATGTACAACGGCCGGGCCCGGGAAGGCGGCCGCGCCATCACCCTCGTAAACGTCGACAGCCCGCCGACGCCCGAGGTCCTGGACGCGTTGGCCGCCCTGCCCCACATCCAGAGCGTGAAACAGATCATCTTGTAATCGACAACCGACAACTCCCGAAGGGAACCCCATGCGTCCAGCGCCCGAATGCGGTACCTGCATCTTCCACTGGGCCTATCAGCGGACGGCTCCGTACGTCCAGGAGGGCCGGAGGGCCGAGTTGGCCGAGCGGATCTCCGACTACCTCTTTCGCGAGCTCACGGACGAGTCGAACGTCGGCGGGCTCTGCAACCGGGTCCTCGCCTCGGTGGGCGAGCTCGTCTCCGCCGCCCGCTCCTTCTACGACCCGTTCAAGGAGCGCAGCAACCGGCGCGCGGCGGAGCTCCTTCCGGCGGCGACGGCCTACGCCGAGGCGGCCGGCGGCGAACGGGCGCGCCTCGAGCGTGCCTGCGCCGTGGCCGCCGCCGCCAACGTAGCGCCGCTAGGCGCTCCCTCGGCGACGTTCTCCTTCCCGGAGGCGACCGAGATCCTGGAGGGGAAGCGAAACGCGCGCTTCCTCGGGGACCTCCACGGGGCCGCCGCGAAGGCCCGCCGGATCCTCTACGTGGTCGATAACGCCGGCGAGATCGGGTTCGACACGCTCGTGGTCCGGCTCCTCAAGGGCGCAGGGGCCCGGGTAACGCTGGTCGTGAAGGACCTGCCCTTCTTCGAGGACGCGAGGCGAGAGGACGCGACCTTCTTCGGGTTCGACCGGCTCGCCGACGAGATCCTCACCTCCCCGGGCTTCCTCGTCCCGTCCGAGGCCTCCCCCGCCGTCGCCCGGGCCTTCGACGATGCGGACCTCGTCATCGCCAAGGGGACGGGTGCCTACGAGGCCTTGCGTGGAGAGGTGGTCGGCAAGGCCTCCGCCTTCCTCCTGAAGGTCAAGTGCCGACCCATCGCGAGGGAGACCGGGAGCGAGTCCGGGACCGTCGTCGTCTGCCTCGATCCGCCGGCCGGCCGGCCGGCGTAAGCTCCGTGTACCGCGAAAGGAACCGGCTGCTGGCGCGAGTCTTCGAGCGCCTCCCCGCGCTCGGCCGGCTCTGGAGCCGTACCGTGGCCGCGGACCGCGGGGAGGTCGGCTGGACGCAGCCCCGGAAGAGGCTCCGCGAGGCGGTGGTCGCGGTCATCACCACGGGAGGCGTGCACCTCAAGGAGCAGGTCCCCTTCGACATGGAGGATCCCCGAGGGGACCCGAGCTATCGCGCCTTTCCGGCGGATGTCAGTCCGGACGCGCTCACGATCACCCACGATTACTACCACCACGAGGACGCCGACCGCGACCTGAACCTCGTCCTGCCCCTGGAGCGGCTGCGGGAGCTCGAGAGGGCCGGCGCTCTGCGCCTCCACCCGACCGCCTACAGCTTCATGGGCCACATCGACGGGGAGCACGTCGAGACGCTGCGGGCGCGGACGGCGCCGGAGGTGGCGGCTCGCTTGGCCGAGGCCGGTGCGGACTACGCCCTCCTCGTCCCGGCCTGAGGCCTCTGCAACCGGTCCGTGGGGCTGGTCGCGCGGGCGGTTGAGCAGGCGGGGCTGGCCACGGTGGCCCTCTCCCTCCTCCGGGAGGTGGCCGAGAAGATCCCGCCCCCGCGGGCGCTCTTCGTGCGCTTCCCCTTCGGGCACGCCCTCGGAAAGCCCGGAGACCGGAACGAACACTTCGCCGTGCTCGCCCTCGCCCTCAACCTCCTGTTCGAGGCACAACGCCCCGGGACCGTCGCCGACGCGGGCTTTCGCTGGAAGCGGGAGACGTACCCGGAGCCGGATTGGGACTTCTTCCGGGGGCTGGGACCGGGGAGCGCTCGGAGTGAGACGGAATGGCAGGGACTGACACGGACTGATACGGACTGACACGGACCAGCCGGCCCGGACCTTCCGTCCGTCTCGTCCGTGTCTCGGCCGGGGCGAGGCGCCCCGCCGCGGCAACTCAGGGCTTCGACGCCGACCGCAGGAAGACCATCTCCGTCAGGCGCACCACCTGGGCGCCGCCCTGGGAGACCTCCACGAGTACTCGGGCGATCCTTCCCTGCGTGTCCACGACGCGGGCTTCCGCCGAGAGCGGAGCGTCGGGCGCGGCCCCCTTCAGGAAGTGGATCTCGCAGCTCAGCGGCAGCCCGACGTGCCCGAGGGAGTTGGCCGCGGCCGCCATGACCTGTTCGGCCAGCGCGAAGATCGCGCCCGTGTGGGCATAGCCGAGAAAGTTCGGCAGGAGCGCGATCGCCTGGAGGGTCGCGGAGGCACGGCCGGGTTGGAGGTCGGTAAAGGAAATCCCCAGAGCCTTGGCGAGCGGCGAGGCGTCGAGGGCCTGCCGGAGAACCTGGAGGTCGTCCCTCCGGATGGCGTCTCGGACTTCTTCGGAGGCAGGGATGCTCATCTTCTCTCCTTCGCGGGAACGGGACGCTCACCTCTACCACAGCGCGAGCCGGCAGGGCAATGCAAAGGCCCCCTGGGGAGCACGGACTGCCACGGACTTCCACGGAGTGTCACCGGACCGGATCGTGTCCATCCGCGCTCGTCCGTGTGCCTACCTTACCCTTCCGGACCGTTGTCAGGGCGAAGTCGGGTCCCTAGCTTGGGAGATGGTCGAAGGGGGGAACCGTCGATCTATACAACGGGCGGACCTCGGTCCGACCGGGAAGGAGTTGTGAGATGACGAGAGCCACAACATACTTCGCCGTCGCCAGCCAGCTCGCATTTCCGCTGCTGGTCCAGGCCGGGGATACCGGGTTCGGCGTACAGCGAGTGGTGGAAACGCAGATGGGCAGCTCGGAGGCCGCCCCCTCTCAGCAAAGTGACGCGGCGGATAGGCAAACGGACTCCTTCGGGGCCACCGGCAGCGGCACCGTGACGGGCCAGGGAGCGGAGCAAGGCGCCGTATCGGGCACGGCTCAGGGACGCGAAGAAGAGCACGGAACGATGGAACGCGACATGGAGACCGGCGGCGCGGCCGAGGCCCAGGGAAGGTTCCGGGGATCGGCGGAGGGCAGCTTCCGTGGCTCCGAGGAGATGAAGGACAGGGAGCACGAAGAAGGGACCATGGGTCACCGTGAGCAGGGCAAAATGTGCGTCTGCCCGCCCGGCTCTTCCGAGGGCACTTTCCGAGCGGAGGAGAAGGCCGATCAGGACCTCGAGTTCCGAGCCGAGAAGAAGGCCGATCAGCACGAGGGTAGCTTCCGAGCAGAGGAGAAGGCCGATCAGGACCTCGAGTTCCGAGCCGAGGAGAAGGCCGATCAGCACGAGGGTAGCTTCCGAACGGAGGAGAAGGCCGATCAGGATCTCGAGTTCCGAGCCGAGGAGAAGGCCGATCAGGATCTCGAGTTCCGAGCCGAGGAGAAGGCCGATCAGCACCGGGAGCACGGCGCGACGGAAGGCGACGAGTTCGGGACCGGTGAGAGCTTCCGTGGAGCCGAGACGGAAGAGCAGGAAGGCGCTTCGCCCGGCGCCGATCAGAGTCCCGGCGGGACGAGCAGCTTCGGTCCCTCGGGGAGCATGGGAGGCGCGGCCGCGGGGAGCGGCGCGGAGCAGTAGCGCGAAACCGATCCCACCGGCGGAAGAGAGCCGCTACCCCTAGGGTGGCGGCTATTTCTTGAACCTTAAACCGCGCAGTCGGAAGGATCTCCGTGGATCTTCTCCAGGGCGTGGGGAAGCGCCGGGAGGAGGACCTCGAGGTTCTCCCGAGCGCCCCGGGGGCTGCCCGGAAGGTTCACGATGAGGGTGCGGCGGCGGATGCCGACGACGGCCCGCGAGATCATCGCGTGGGGCGTCTTCTGTGAGCTCGCGCGGCGCATAGCCTCAGCCATGCCCGGCACCTCCCGCTCCACGACCGAGAGCGTCGCCTCCGGCGTCACGTCCCGCGGAGAGACGCCGGTGCCGCCCGTCGTCAGGATCAGGGCGAGGCACTTCTCGTCCGCCCACTCCACGAGCTTCTCCACGATCTCGTCCCGCTCATCCGGGATGATCCCATACTCGACGATCTCGTAGCCGGAGGAGGGCAGGAGTTCCCGGAGCGCGGGACCCGAGAGGTCTTCCCGCTCGCCACGAGAACCTTTGTCGGAGAGCGTCAGGATTCCGACTTTCCAAAGGGGCATGTAAAACTCCTTACCCCAAGACCTCGATCTCGTCACCCGCCCGGATCTCTCCCGGCTCGATGACCTGCGCGAAGATCCCCTCCCTCGGCATGACGCAGTCGCCCGCCTGGTAGTAGATCGCGCACCGCGAGTGGCACTCCTTTCCATGCTGCGTCACTTCCAGCACGAGCCCGCTCCCCACTCGGAAACGGGTGCCCAGGGGGAGCTTCAGCAGGTCGATGCCGCGGGTGGTCAGGTTCTCGGCGAAGTCCCCCGCGTTCACGTCGAGGCCCATCGCCCGCATCTTGTCGATGCTCTCCTCGGCGAGAAGGCTCACCATCCGGTGCCAGGGTCCCGCGTGGGCGTCGCCCACGAGCCCCTCGGTGCCCACCTGCACGCACTCCACGGGCTTCTTCCGGGTGCCCTTCGCTTCACTCAGATTGATGGATATAAGCGTTGCCATGTGTGTCCCAGTTATCGGTTGTCGGTTATCGGTTGTCGGTTGTCGGTTCGTTGTCGGCTATCGGCTATCGGCTATCGGTGATCGGTGATCGGTGATCACCTTTTCAGTACCCGTAGGGTGGGCTCGGCCCACCAACTTCGGCCGGGTATTGGTGGGCCAAGCCCACCCTACGATTGCCTCGCTAGATAGTTCTCAGTTATCAGTTATCAGTTGTCGGTTGTCGGTTATCAATGGTCACCTTCCAGTTCCTCGATCCAGTCTTTGACTGACAACTGATGACTGATGACTGACAACTGATAACTATTCACGGCCGCTCCGC
>JACRCS010000641.1 GCA_016218905.1 Deltaproteobacteria bacterium | reverse complement strand
GGCAGAAGAGCATTGCCGTTGTCCTCCCCCGCCGTTGGGGACTCCGAGTCGTAGGGTGGGCCTTGGCCCACCAAGAGCAGGCGGATTGGGCACAGACACCAGATGACGCAACCAGGTGCGTAACCATCGGGTCTATTCAGAACCGGTCGAGCCCGATTCTCGGCTCCTCACACCCGGCCCACCTCCGGAAGACCCGACCCGGAGCGCGCCCGGACGGACTCGGCGCTCACAACACCCTCGGGGCAGCCGCGTCACGGTGCTCGTGGGGCCGCGCGCGCGGCGGTGGAGGTGGAGCTGGTGCTGACGCGGCGCCGGGGATGTGACGGTGCCGGGGACGTAGGGGCACGATGAACGCGATCCTGGACGTCCACTACAGAGGGGCCAACGCGTCGGTGGCCTGCGTCCAGTTCGCCGGCTGGGACGACGCCGAGCCCTCCCGGGTCCGGGTCTCCGCCGTGAGCACCCCCTCCGACTTTGTCCCGGGCAGGTTCTTCGAGCGCGAGCTCCCGTGCCTGCTGCACGCCCTCGCCCTCGAAGCGGAGAGGTTCGAGGCGATCGTCGTGGACGGGTACGGCCACCTCGATACGCCTTCGGGGAAGGGCCTGGGCGCGCACCTGGCGGACGCGGTGCCCTATCCCGTGGCCGTGGTGGGGGTGGCCAAGACGCCCTTCAGGCTGGCGGCCCGGTTCGTGCCGGTCTTCCGCGGCAGGAGCCGAAGGCCGCTGTTCGTCTCGTCGGTCAACAGGGCCGATGAAGCGGCAGCCGCATTGGTCTTGGTCGAGAAGATGCACGGCGATTTCAGGATCCCTACGCTCCTCAAGCTCGCGGATCGGCTGAGCAGGGGCGCCGGCTGAAGGGGGGAATCCGGGACGAGTTTGGGGACAGGCATCAGCCTCCGCTGGCGCCGGCGCGTGGCGGGGCAACCCTTGCGAAGTGGGCGGACAGGCTCCGCGCTGACTCGCAACTCAAGAGAGGAGAACCCGATGATGAAGCGAACGTGGTTGTTAGTGCTGGCGGCGGTCCTGGTCTTCTCCTCGGCGGCCCGGGCCGGCGAGGGGCTCATCAAGGTCGCCGAGGGCGTCTATTCCTACCTGGACGCGAAGGACGGCTCGCCGGCCAACAGCTTCGGGGCCAACGCGGGCATCGTGGTCGGAAGCGACGCGGTGCTGGTGGTGGACAGGCTCGTCAGCGCCAAAGCGGCCGAACGGTTCCTGGCCGACATCCGCAAGGTCACCGACAAGCCCATCCGGTACGTGGTCAACACCCACACGCACCTGGACCACGCCTTCGGCAACTGCGTGTTCACGAAGCTCGGCGCGGTCGTCATCGCCCAGGAGAAGGATCGCGAGGCGTTCGAGAAGAGCGCCGACTCGGCGCTGAAGAGCGCCGTCGCCTTCGGCGTGACCGAAGAGACGCTGCAGGGCACGACGATCGTGGTGCCACGGTCTCCTTCACCGAGAGGGCGCGGGTGGACCTGGGGAGCCTCTCGGTGGAGCTGATCGGGGCGGCGCCGTCGCACACCGCCGGGAGCGCGCTCGCGTGGGTGCCCTCGCGCAAGGTGCTCTTTGCGGGCGACGTCCTCTTCACCGACTCCCATCCCTACCTGGCCGAAGGCGACCTGGCCGGATGGATTAAGGCCCTGGACGCCGTCGCGGCCTTCGACGCAACCGCCATCGTGCCGGGCCACGGGCCGCTGTCGACGGTGAAGGACGTGGAGGACATGAAGGCGTACCTTACGACCTTCGACCAGAAGATGGCGGCGGCCGGCGCAACGACCGAAGCCATCGTGGCCGAGCTCAAGAAGGTCCTGCCCGCCCGAAGCCGGGCGGAGTGGATGATCGAGGTCAACGTGAAGGGGAAGTACCTGGCGAAGTGAGGCCTTCGGCGGGGCCGCCCCCCCCCCGCTCCGTGACCGCCCGGCGACGGAACGGTAGGGTCACCCAACTGGACCCCTCTGCGGCTCCGAAGCGCGTTTGCGACGGCAGAGGGCGAACCGGCCCTTGGGAGGCGCGACTTGCTTTGCTCGTGGCTCACGCCGGCGGCACGACGATGACCTTCCGAACGCCCGTCACCGACTTGATTCGGCGCCGCTACTCCTGTCGCAAGTACGTGAAGGAGCCCATCGACGACGGCCGGCGGCGCCGGCTCGCCAAGTTCCTCCTTGCGAGCTCTACCGGGCCCCTGGGGACCCGGGCCCGCTTCCAGCTCCTCGCCGCGACCGAGGGTGACACGAGCGCCCTGAGGGGCCTGGGGACCTACGGAATGGTCCGGGACGCCCCGGGGTTCCTCGTCGGCGCGGCAGAGCCCGGCGCAAAGAACCTCGAGGACTGCGGCTATCTCTTGGAGCGCGCCGTGCTCGCCGCGACCGACCTCGGCCTGGCCACGTGCTGGCTGGGGGGGACCTTCTCGAAGAGCCGGTTCGCGGAGAGGATCGGGCTCGCCCCCGGGGAGTCGATGCCGGCGGTGGCGGCGGTCGGGATCGCCGCGGAGGGAAGCCGCTCGGGCTGGGTTCGCCGCCAGGCCGGCTCCGACAGCCGGCTCCCGCCGGGGCGGCTCTTCTTCGACGGCGAGCTCGGGACGCCGATCACGCCCGAGCGGGCCGGGCCCTACGGCGAGCCCCTCGAGATGGTCCGCTGGGCCCCGTCGGCCTCGAACAAGCAGCCGTGGCGGGTCCTCCGGAGGGGAGCGACCTGGGACTTCTACCTTCAGCGGACGAAGGGGTACGGCAGGGGGACGCTCGCCTTCAAGCTGCTGGGGCTCGCCGACCTCCAGCGCGTCGACCTGGGGATCGCCATGTGTCACTTCGAGCTGGCTGCCCGCCAGTTGGGGTTGAAAGGAGGCTGGACCGTCCGCAAGCCCCAGCCTCGGGAGCCGAACGAGGGCACCGAGTACACGGTCACTTGGGAAGCCGCCGATTGACCGCCCCATCCCCACGCTTCGCAGAGGAAGGGGGGCGGCCGGCAGGGCCGAGGGGTAATTGCAATCAGAAGGCAGCCGACTTCGTGGAGGGCAGAGAGGGCGTGGGCGCTGGGGACAGGCAAGCTGTCGGGGGCAGGGAGTGAGGGCGGCTGATTGTTGAGCCCTTGACCACAGGACGAGGAGGAACGGGGAAGATGGGGTGTGTTTCTCCGAGCCGGGATGTGGTCTCCTTGTCGCTGGCCGGGGCCCTCGGCCGCGTGCTCCGACGACAGCATCTCGTCCCTTGTCCTGCCGGCTCGGACCTGGTCGAGGTGGCCGGTGATCTCGCGGGGCTTCACGCTACCCGGCCGACCACGCCCCCGCTGTCACTCCTCGCGCGCCTGCCCGGTTTTCGTCGCAAGGCATTCGAGCACGCGCTCTGCGAGGAGCGCTCGCTCGTGCGCCTCAAGAGTATGCGCCAGACCGTCTTCGTCGTACCGCGCGCCTGCGCTGCCCTCGTGCTGGCGGCCACCCGGCGGCCCTTGGAGACGAGCTGTCGCCGCTATCTGGCCTCGAACGGCGTCTGCGCGGAGGCGTGCGAGCGGCTCGCTCCACGGATCACCGAGGCCCTCCGCGGCCGTGAGCTGACCGTCGCCGAGCTGCGCGCCACAGCCGGCGGCGGCAGCGATGTCGCCGCGGTCGTGGGGCTTCTGTGCGACCGCGGCGTGCTGGTGCGGACCCGGCCGGCACGCGGATGGCGGGATGCGGCCAACCGGTACGCCCTCATGGCGGAGTGGCTGCCCGAAGTGGATGCGGAGGCGATCCCGGAACAGGAGGCCGTCGCCTGGCTGGTGCGTGCCTACCTGGTGGGGTACGGTCCGGTGAGCGAACGGGACGTCGCCTGGTGGACGGGCCTGCCGATGAAGAGCGTGCGAGGTGCCTTCGCGATTCTCGGCCCCGAGCTGGTGAACGCGCGGGTAGACGGGCTCGAGGGTCCGCTCCCGATGCTGCGAGCCAGCGTGCCTGCCTGCGGGGATGCGGAGTTGGCCGCCGGCACCGCGCTGACGTTCCTGCCGGTGCTGGATCCGTACGTCATGGGCTACAAGGAGCGCACCCGGTACCTTGACCCCGGCATCGCGGACCGCGTCTTCGATCGCGGCGGCAACGGGACGGCCACGATCGTGCTGGATGGGCGAGTCGTCGGGGTGTGGGACATCGCCGAACGGCCGTTCCACGCGGTACACGTGCACCTCTTCACCGCGATGGACGACGCTCTCCTGGCCCGCGTGCACTCCGAGGCCCATCGAGTCGGGCGCTTCTTCTTCGGCACGGAGGCCACCGTGCAGCATGTTTCGGCGATGCAGCCGCTCACCGGTCGTCCGACGGGTGCGTACGCGCCCTTCCGTGGCAACCGCGCGCCCTGAGCCTCACGATCGCCTCTTCTTGGCCGCAGGCTACCGGGAGCGCAGGCTACCGGACGGGCTACCGGGACGTAAGTGCAAGGGGCTACCGGGACGTAAGTGCAATCGTGCAATTCGCCTCCCCACCGAGCCCGCGCCGCGGCAGATCGTGACGCGACCGTCTTTCCGGATACACCAGCTGCAAGATGGTCGATTTCATAGGTGAATTGCGGACCTTGCGGGACGTAGCTGCCTTTCGCGCCTGCTACAGGAATTTGGGACAGGCCCCGCCACGGACCCGCCGCTGGCCAAAGGCCGCCTCCGGGAGACGCGCGAGGGCGTGCTCTACGACGAGGCCACCCGGTCGGACCTCCTCTTCGTGACGCTCGAGAAGTCCGAGAAGGAGTACTCGGCGACGACGCGCTACGACGACTACCCGATCTCGCCCATGGAGTTCCACTGGGAGTCGCAGAGCGTGACCCGGGCGGACTCGCCCACGGGTCGCCGCTACGTGAACCACGAGCGGGAGGGAAGCCACGTCCTCCTGTTCGTGCGGCAGAGGAAGAAGGACGGCCGAGGAGAGATGATGCCCTATCGGTTCCTCGGGCCCGTCACTTACTCGCGCCACGAGGGGGAGCGGCCGATGAGAATCGTCTGGCGGCTGCGGCACGCCATGCCGGCTGAGCTGTTCCAGGAGGCGAAGGTGGTGGCGGGGTAGTCTGGGGACCTGCAGGTCGCGGGGTGCACAGAGGCGAGGGGCGAGGCCTCGCCCTGTTGCTTTCGCGGTCTTCTCAGTATGTCGATAAGAGGCCATCGGCACTCCAACGTTCCCGGAGGAGGGTTCGCCCGCGTGCCACGGCCAGTCCAGGTGCGCCCCGGAACTCTTCTCGCCGGCGGTCGGCCACTGTCTCCGCCGCTCTCCAATTCGACGGCTGGAGGACGGGACTGAGCGAAGAGTATCGGCCGCAAGGGACCCAAGCAGATCTGGCAGCCATAAGTGCAACCCGGGGAGAGAAAACATGCTTCTGAAGGGAGCCGATGACAAAGGAAGGGCGGTTGCCGAGTTGAAGGGGCTCGTCGCAGCGGCACCCGCTGGGATCCGATCCAAGATCGAGCAAGAACTGCGGTTGGTCCAGGCAGGGATCGAGGGCGAACGTGAGTCGGCCTACCTGATCGACTTCGACTTCAGGAACCGAAAGAATTGGATCGCAATTCACGACCTGCGCCTGGAGCATGGAGGTCGGGTCGCACAGATCGACCACCTGATGATGAACCGGTTGCTCGAGTGCTACGTGCTGGAGACCAAGCACTTCACTTCGGGGATGAAAGTCACCGAGGACGGCGAGTTTCTTCGCTGGAACGACTTTAGGAAGACCTATGGGGGGATGGCGTCGCCGTTGGCCCAGAACGAGCGCCACATGGCGGTGCTGCGGGACGTATTTGGCGAGATCTGCACGCCCACTCGCCTCGGCGTGCAGATCACTCCCAGCTTCCATTCGATCGTCTTGGTGAGCCCCAAAGCGCGAATCGACCGTCCCAAGAAGTTCGACACAAGCAGAAGACGGAGACGCAGAACATCTACAGCCTCCTGCTGATCGACTAGACGCCCGGAGGAACGCCGGCGCCGTTCGGGTCGTTCCGCCCTTCCCCGGGGCTCCTGGCTGCCGCCCCGACGTCCGGGGCCGGCAGCGCCCAAAGGACGGCACGAAGGGGACGTGACGGAAATCGTGACAGGGCGGCCATGCGGGACGCTCGGGTGCCGCTCGGAACTGCCCCGTTTCGCTCTTGCGCACGAGCGTCCCGCACGCCTCAGCGCACGCCTTCACGGGTCGCCGCTACGTGAACTACGAGCGGGAGGGAAGCCATGTCCTCCTGTTCGTGCGGCAGAGGAAGAAGGACGGCCGAGGAGAGACCATGCCCTACCGATTCCTCGGCCCCGTGACCTACGTGCGCCACGGGGGCGAGCGCCCCATGCGGATCGTCTGGCGGCTGCAGTACGCGATGCCGGCCGAGCTCTTCCAGGAGGCAAAGGTGGTGGCGGGGTGATGATTCGCATCGGCGCGGCAAAGTCAGGACCAGGCTGCCTGAGCGTGAGGATAAGCAGCGCCGGCACCCCGGCAGTGAAACGATGGGTGCCCCTCCTGATCATGGCAATTGTCCTGGCCGGCAGCCCGGCCAACGCGTTCCGATTCAGCATCTGGCGATCCGGCATAACCGTCGCGCAGGCCTTGGATCTGGCGGAGAGAAACGACTTGCCCCTGGTCGCCGAGGGGCTCTACTCGGGCAACCCGCACTTCGACCCTGCGGCCAGCCGTGCGAAGCAGGATACGGCAGCGGCCTTCAGCTACCGGGCGGAGATCCGGAGCCGGCCGGCCACGGTGACGCTGTCGTTCCACCCGACCACCCGGCGCCTCCATCCGATCACCGTCCGTTGGGGAGGTGCGCTCCGGGAGTCCGCATTCGCCCAAGAGCGGACCTTGGGGACAGGCCCCGGCGCTGCCGGAGGAGGACCGTGAGCGGGCAGGCGCCGGAGAGCGACCTTGCAGGGCGCTCGTGATTGCGTAAAATGCGATTATCTAATCTTGAGGAGGAAGGGCCATGGGCACGGCAACCGTCACGGCTACCGAAGCGGTTCGGAGCTTTTCGGAGCTCCTGAGCAACATCCGCTACCGGGGGGATCACTACACCATCCTGCGGGGCGGCAAGCCGGTGGCCACCCTGGGGCCGGTCGAGACCCTACCGTCGAAGCGCACGCTGTCGGAGCTCGTTGCCCTGGTCCGTGAGCTGCCGCGCCTCGATCCGGAGGATTCGTCGTTTGCCGAGGACGTCACGGCGTCTGTGTCGTCCCAGCCGCCGCTTCCGCAGGGGCTGCCGTGGGAGTGATCTTCGACTCGAGCGAGATCATCGCGCTGGAGCGGGACCGAGCCGAAGCCGAATCGCTGGTCGTCGGGCGGCCCGACGAGCCATTCGGCATCAGCGTGGTGACCGTGGCGGAACTGCTGCACGGCGTTGAGCGCGCCGGCACGGAGGGACGCCGCATTCGACGTCAGGCCTTCGTGGAGAAGGTCCTCGAGTTCTTCCCCGTGTTCCCCTTCGACACCTCGGTCGCGCGCATCTATGCGCGGATCTGGGCCTCCTTGGCTCAAAGAGGGCAGACCGTCGGCGCCCACGATCTGATCATCGCCGCCACGGCCATCTCCCTGGACTACGCGGTCGTCACCCACAACCGCAGGGACTTCGAACGGGTCGAGGGGCTCAGGGTCGAGGTGCGTTGAGGGGCGCCCGGTCCTCTCCGCCCCCGGCCGGACCTCTTGCCCCAGCGCAACCGGGGAGGCGAGGGGGATGCTGGTAGTCTTCGTAGGCTCCTGACGATTCACCTGCCCCCCTCGGTTCGCGACTCCTGGGGGAGACTGGAGGGGGTGACGGGCGGGCAGCAGGTCCCCGCCAGCCTTCGTGGCGCTGTTGGAAGACGGCAACGGAACCGGGGCGAGGGCTGCGACCTGGTGGGATTCCTGCCGACCTCGTCCCAGCAGGGAGTCATACTCGGCGTGACTGCCGAGAGCGCGGTGGTGGAGGCCAACCCGGACGGAAGAGGATCCGCCGATCCGCTTCAGCCGCAGGGAGGGATGGTGCGGGTCACCCTCGCTTGCGGTCCGGGACCCGCAAGGGTAGGATCTTTGGCACTCGATCGAGTACCGAAAGGAGTATCGACATGAACTCCATCCCCGCCCAGGAGATCAAGCGTCGCGGGATTGCCGCGGTGGACGACCTGATCGCCGAGGGCGACGTCCACGTGATCCGCAACAACCGGCCCCAGTACGTGGTGCTCTCGGAGGAGCGTTACCAGGAGCTGATGGCCGCGGAGAGGGAGGCGCACTACGCGCGGGTCCGCGCGTCGCTGGAGGACGTGAAGGCAGGAAGGACCAGGACCTTCAGGACCGCCGGCGAGCTTCTGAAGGCCCTGGACGAGGAGGGGTAGTGTTTCGCCTCGTCGCGTCGGAAGCGTTCCTGCGGCAGGCGAGGAAGTTCCTCAAGCGGCACCCCGACCTGAGGCCGCGCCTGGGCGAGCTGCTCGACGAGTTGCAGAAGGACCCCTTCCAACCCCACCTGGGACTGCACCCCCTGGGGGGCCGGCTCGCGGGGTGCCACGCGGTCCGCCTGACGTACGGCTACCGCGTCACGCTGACCCTTCTCGTTTCCGAGAAGGAGATCACCCTGCTCGACATCGGCAGCCACGACCAGGTCTATCGCTAGCCAGAGGAACGACGGGACTGCGGGGCGGGACGTCGCTGCCTCTGGGTGAGGTGAGGGGCGGGGGCGGGGCGGGACGGCTGCCTTTCGCGCCTTTTTCGCGTTTCGGACTCTGACCGACGTGCCCCCCCGCATTCTCGCCGCCTCTGGGCTACCGACCTCGTCCCAGCAGACCCCCTGCCGTGTCGTGCCGTTATCGGCAGGCTCCCTGCCGGTTCCAGCAGGGCAACCAGACCGGGGGAAGGCCGGAAACGGCTCTTGCCCGGCAGATGGAGCGTGGCCCGGAAATTGCGTTGGATGCAAGGCAGAGAAGGGTGAGAGCGATGCCGAGAGCCCCGGCGCCGGGCTCTTCGGTCATGATCCGCCGCGCCCTTGCCGAGGGGGGAGGAACGTAGTGTGGGTTGTACGAAAGAAGCCGAAGGAGGGAGACACATGAAGCTCACACGCGTAACGTCCATCTTGCTGGCTGCCGTGGTCATTCTCATCGCGGGCACCGCCTCGTCGAATGGCCGGGGCCGAGACCGCGACAAGGAGATGCCCTTCAAAGCGGCCGACCTCTTCATCGAGTTCAACTCCACGGTCATAGATACCGGCGTCCAGATGTTTCTCGACGCCGACAACTGGCGGAAGCTGACGATTTCCGACCCGAAGGAGCGGAAGATCTTCGAGGTGAGCGGCAGGGGGACAGTGGGCCGGCTCGGCCTCACCGAGCTCTTCTTCGAGAGCGTCGAGCCCGGGATCGCGGACCTGCCGCTGGTCGAGTTCCTGGCCATGTTTCGAGAGGGGGAGTACGAGTTCGAGGGAATCACGATTGACGGGATCGAGCTCGAGAGCGAGGTCGAGTTCACCCACGCCATCCCCTGCGGACCCGAAATCATGCCTGAGGAGGGCGCCGTGCTCGACCCCACCATGCCCGTGGTAATCAAATGGGGCGAGGTTACCGAGGTGGTTGATCCCGCAGCAACCGACGCGGCGGGAGAGGTGGTGTGCACGGATCCCGAAAACCTCGGCTTCGGTGAGTTCGAGGTCGTGACCTACCAGGTCATCGTCGAGGGGTGCATTCCCCATTCGTCCCAGCCAGGTGAGCGGCGGGTGATCGCGTAGACAGACCGGGGCACGTGTTTGGGCTGGACTTCTCCGCCCTCCAGCGGTATATGAGGCTGGGAAGGAGGGTGGAGCGATGCCCATCACGT
>JACRCS010000640.1 GCA_016218905.1 Deltaproteobacteria bacterium | reverse complement strand
GCGTGCCCCGCCACGCTCGCCACCGCCGGCCTTGTGCCGTCGCACCCCCTCGTCCCAACGCCCCCCGCCTGCTGAAAGTCGCCCGCGGTCGCCGAAAAATCCGGCCGCCGCGGGCCTGCGCACGCTTGCCGGAAGGACACGGTGGCGACGGTACGTGGCGCCGTGAACTCGTTTGCCGCCGTCTATCCAGCATCTATCCAGGATTCCTCTGGGTAGAATCCTGGGTAGAAGGGATGGGGTACTACGGCTCGGGCCTTCGTCCTAGCTAAGGCGTCTGAGGGAACAAGGCGTGTTTGAGCGTGTCGGTGCCCGACGGTGGGCGTGATATCGCCTTCCGTAGGCCCTATCGACAATCTATCGACAACGGATTGCCGATAGATTCGGGATAAGCGGCAGGAGACGGTCAGAAAGCGAGGGAGTCGTGATACCAGAGGTCTCTCTCCTAACGCCTGACCATCCGGAGTACCCGCCCGTTCTCCGAGCCGTGGATGGGGATCGGTGGGCTCGGCTGTGGGGCCTCGGCGACGTCGGCCTTTTGCGGGAGAAGTACCTGGGGCTCTTCTGCTCGACCCGGTGTCCGGGCGACGTAATCCTCAAGGCCTACGACACGGCCCGAGCCCTACGGGATGCGGGCGTCGCGGTGATCGGAGGCTTCCACACGCCCATGGAGCAGGAGTGCCTGGACCTCCTGCTTCGGGGAACCCAGCCTGTGGTCTGGTGCCCTGCCCGCGGGCTTCCGAATCCGCGCCGACTGGCGGCTCCTCGCCGCGAGGCCTTGGCCGATGGCCGTCTGTTGATCCTGTCGCCGTTCAGCGGCCAAGCGAAGCGGGTGACCGCTCCCTTGGCCGAGCTGCGAAATGATCTCGTCTCTCGGTTGGCCGACCAGCTGCTCTTCCTGTATGCCCCTTCGGGGAGCAAGACCGAAGCACTCTGCAAGAAAGTCCTCGCCGAGGACAAGACCGTCCTGACCCTTGCAGGGGCCGACTGCGGGAACGTTAGAGACGCGGGAGCGCTCGTGATCGATCTGGCCACCGTTGCGCCCTCCTGTTAGGGGGTTCCGGCCAGTTCGCTGGGAGGCTCCGTCACAGCGTGCATGACGCGCCGGGGTCCCCGCAGCTCCCGGTGACGGACTACGGGCCCGTTCGGCCGGTCACTCCCCAGTGGGCGAGTGGAGGTGCACCGGTTTCGGGGCCTTCCTCATGCGCAGGTTCAGGAGCTCCACGCCGAAGGAGAAGGCCATGGCGAAGTAGACATAGCCCTTCTCGATGTGGCGGCCGAGCCCGTCGGCCAGCAGCACCACGCCGATCAGGAGCAGGAAGGAGAGCGCGAGCATCTTCGTCGTCGGGTGGCGCTCGATGAAGTCGCTCACGGCGCCCGCGAAGACCATCATGACGCCCACCGCGATCACGATAGCGGCGATCATGACGACCACGCTGCGGGCCATCCCCACCGCGGTGATCACCGAGTCGAGCGAAAAGACGATGTCCAGGGCCAGGATCTGGAGGATCACCGACCGGTAGGTGGCGGTCCCGCCGGCCATTGCGAGCTCCCCTTCGGGTCCCTCGAGCTTCTGGTGGATCTCGTGGGTCGCCTTGGCCACGAGGAAGAGCCCCCCCAGGATGAGGATGAGGTCCCGGCCCGACACGTCGTGCGACAACACCGCGAAGAGGGGCCGGGTGAGCCCCATGATCCAACTCAGGACGAGCAGGAGCAGGATGCGCATGCCCATGGCGAGACCCAGTCCGAGCCGCCGTGCTTTCGGCCGGGACGCAGTGGGCAACCGGCCGGCCAGGATCGACACGAACACGATGTTGTCGATCCCCAGCACGATCTCCCGGGCGGTCAGGGTGACGAGAGCGATCAGGTTCTCCATCGTGAGCAGGCTCTCCACGTCGTTCCTCTCCTTGGGTGCAGGGGCGGCCCGGCGGTAGGCGCAGAGGCCGTACGGCAGCGCCGCCGTTTCGGCCGGTGATTGTACCCGTCTTTGCCCCGCGGGACGACCGCTCCTCTCTAAGGCCCCCCTTGGAAGGCCCAGAAAGGTGGTGGCCGAGATCCCGAGGCCCTGCACTCGCTCTGCTTCGAACGCTGGACCGCAACGGCGGTGTGAGCCCCGCCGGGCGCGGATGGTGGCGCGCGAGCACGGCGAGACGCACCCCACCGCCCGGTCCCCGGCCGACCGACGGCAGGCCCGCCGAAGACCATTTGTAGCAGCCAACGTCCGTCTTGACCGCCTCCAGTGCCTCGGCTACAGTCCGGCGTCCTTCCTGACCCACCGTTCCACCCCAACCGGAGAGGTTCGCATGAGCACGGATCGACCGGATCGGCCTGCCGCCGTCGATGCCCCCGTTGACGGGAAGCCCAGGACCTGGCCCCTCGAGGACAACCTGTCGACTCTCGGCGCGATGCGTGACACCGCGCGCGACGGAGGCGGACCCAAGCGGATCGCGGACCAGCATGCGAAGGGCAAGCTCACGGCTCGGGAGCGGCTCGAGCTGCTCTTGGACGAGGGCTCGTTCGAGGAGTTCGACATGCTCAAGGCCGGCCGCGGAGGGCACCTGGGCGGCGAGACCGAGCACCTCGGCGACGGCGTGATCACGGGCCACGGAACGATCCAGGGCCGGGAGGTGTTCCTGTTCAGCCAGGACTTCACCGTAGTCGGCGGGTCCCTGGGCGCCGCGCACTCGGAGAAGATCTCGAAGG
>JACRCS010000635.1 GCA_016218905.1 Deltaproteobacteria bacterium | reverse complement strand
TGACCGGAGGCGCAGGAAGCGTCGTTGGCGCCGACTTTCTCCTCGTCAGTCCGACGGAACGGATCGACGCCGTTCCCGATCCCATTCGGCGCCTCGTCAGCTTCACGGCCCAGTGGTCCCTCTTCGACGGCTCCGGCACCTACCGGCTCACCTTCTCCGACCAGACGTCGCAGACGGGCATCGTCGACGCGGCGCTCATCGAGGGCACGGGCGTGACGCAGTAGGTAGGGTGGACCGCCGCACCTTGGCCGCGCCGGTCCCGCCGCCCTTCTTCTCACGGCGTCGTAGCGCATCCCGCCGTCCTGCCCATCTTCGAACACCTCTTTTCTTTGGAATCCTTTTCATGTTTAATCTTTGGTCCACCTCCAGGCCCAGGGCGCAGCAAAGGAGCGGTATATGGCTGAGGGTTTGAAGAACAGGCTCATTCGGAAGGCCCATCGGGACTACCCCCTGGACGAGGTGGTGGAGCGGGACGAACCCAACCTCTACCGGGAGATCTTCCCCTACGGCCAGGTCTGCCGGGTCCCCTTCGACGGCGTGCTCCTGGCGCCCGATCCGCCCCAGGAGATCTGGATCACGGACACGACCTTCCGAGACGGGCAGCAGGCCCGGGCGCCCTACTCGCCCGAGCAGATCGTCTCGATCTTCAAGCTCCTCCATCGCCTCGGAGGGCAGAAGGGGATCATCCGGCAGACGGAATTCTTCCTGTACTCGGACAAGGACAAGGAAGCGGTCGAGAAGTGCCAGGAGCTCGGCTACCGGTATCCGGAGATCACCTCCTGGATCCGGGCGGTCAAGGAAGACTTCAAGCTGGTCAAGGCGATGGGGCTGCGCGAAACCGGCATCCTCACGTCGGTCTCGGACTACCACATCTACCTGAAGCTCGGAAAGAAGCGCCGCGACGCCTTTCGCGACTACCTGGAGGTTGTCGAGGCGGCGCTGGCCGAAGGGGTCATCCCGCGGTGTCACTTCGAGGACATCACCCGGGCCGACATCTACGGCTTCGTCGTCCCCTTCGCGCGCGCCCTCATGGAAGCAAGCCGCGGGTCGGGCCTCCCGGTGAAGATCCGCCTGTGCGACACGATGGGGTACGGGGTACCCCACCCCGGCGCCGCCCTCCCGCGGAGCGTGCCGCGACTCGTCCGGGCCATGATCGAAGACGCCGGCGTGCCCTCGGAGGCGCTCGAGTGGCACGGGCACAACGACTTCCACAAGGTGCTCATCAACGGCTCGACCGCGTGGCTCTATGGGTGCGCGGCCGTCAACGGGACGCTCCTCGGCTTCGGCGAGCGGACCGGCAATCCGCCGATCGAGGGGCTCGTCATCGAGTACATGGAGCTCACGGGCACCGACGACGGCATGGACGCCACCGCCATCACCGATATGAGGAACTACTTCGAGCGGGAGCTCGACTTCACGATCCCGCCCTGGATGCCCTTCGTCGGTTCCGACTTCAACACGACCAAGGCCGGCATCCACATCGACGGCATCCTGAAGAACGAGGAGATCTACAATATCTTCGATACCACGAAGATCTTGAACCGCCCCATGGGCGTCGCCGTGACGGACAAGTCCGGAGTGGCGGGCATCGCACACTGGGTCAACACGCACTTCGCCCTCACGGGCGACGCCAAGGTCGACAAACGCCACCCGGGCATCGCGAAGGTCTACCGCTCCGTCACGCGAGGCTACGAGTCCGGCCGGTCGACCCCCATGTCCAACGAGGAGATGGAGCGCAAGGTCCGCCGGTACATGCCGGAGCTCTTCGTGTCGGAGTACGACAAGCTGAAGAACCGGATCCGGGAGACGGTCACCCACATCCTGGAGGGGATCGTCGAGAACCCGGACATCCGGTCTCTCGACTCGGAGCTGATGGAGAGAGTGATGAGGGACGCCGCGGAGGAGCACCCCTTCATCCAATTCATCTACGCGACGGACAGCGAAGGCAGGAAGATCACCAAGAACATTACGCAGATCGAAGACAAGCCGAAGTACGCAGATTACGAGGTCTACGACAACTACTCCGACCGCTCCTGGTTCCAGGAACCGGTGAAGACCGGAAAGGTCTCCATCTCGAACATTTACACGTCCAAGGTCACGGGGCGGCTGACCCTGACGGTATCGGCGCCCGTCTACGACATGGAAGAGCGGATGGGGGGTGTGCTGGCGATCGACATCAAGTTCGAGGAGCTTGCCCGGTTGGAAGACGGCGAGGAGCCGGCCACCTGAGCGCCGTCGAAGGACGATCTGGGACAGCGAAGGGGCCGGTTTTCGGCCCCTTCGCTCTTCAGAGCGCCGGTTTCGGCGCTTCGCTCCGCCCGAAAAGACAAGCGGCCCGCTCTCGCGGGCCTTTTGTTGTGTAACGCGCTTACGCCTCCCGCCGCCTACGGGCAAACCCGACGAGACCGAGCAGGCCGCTGCCGAGCAGGACCATCGCGCCCGGCTCGGGAACCGGAGTGCCGTCTCCACCGACCGTGCCGGCGTGGCTGATCCTCTCGAAGTTGTCCGCCTGGACGTCGGCGAGGCTGATCACGGCCCAGTTCTCGTCTCCGTTGTTCTGGAACAGGAAGTGGTTCGACCTGCCTCTCTTCGCCCCCGTCTTGAAAAAGAAGTAATCCGCCGGGACGGGAAGGGCGTGAGCGTAGGAGTCGACGCCGTCCACGGTCCCGGCGAAGTTCCAGCCGGAAACGTCGCCGAAGTCGTAGACGACGTGGGTGGGGTTTGCCGGGTCCGCAGCCGGAACGTACTTCGTGAAGCTGTCAACGTCCGGATTCAAGTTGGCGTTCAGCCAATTCAACTCCATCGCGTCTCCGCTGTTCGGCAGGAAGGAGGCATCGTGGAGCGTGTCCGGGATCCCGTAGCTGACGGCGGCTGCCTGGCCCGCGAGCCCGAGAGTTCCTGCCAACAGGAGCAAGCCAACCAGATACCGTTTCATGTTCCGCTCCTCATCCCCCTGTCCTCAGTCCACGCCAAGGGCTTCCGCTGCACCTTTCGGGCTATCGGTCCGCTTCCTGGAGGGGAAGCGTGTTGGTCCGAGAGCCTTGCAGGCGGCGTGCCACGGGAGAAGTTGAAGCGCCAACGGCGGGAAACACCGGTGCCGCGGCTGTATTGATGTCTCTCCTCCAAGAGATCCCTTCCTGCCCCAGGAGACCCCGATAGGGCAAACGCCTTCCTCGTAGTAGGTAATCTGCTACCCACTCTGACCATCGCGTGCCACCGTGGCACATTCATGCCACATGCCTTGGGCCGCGGGCGGTCCCCCGTTCCGGGGGAGCGGCCCGTAAAGGAACGGGACCTGGGCGGCCACCGGGCGGGGCTTGCCCCGCCGAATCGGCGGGAGAACCCTGCTCGCTTCCTGGAGGGAAGCGCCCCCAGCGCGCCAAGGAGGGGGCGTTTGCGTGGGGGCTGCGGGAACTCCGCCCTACCCACTGCCCCGGTTTCCTATCCCAGGGTGACCGAGGTCATGGGCAACTCAGGCCGCGACTCCTGGCTGATCGCTTGCCCTTTACACTCTCCCGCGGCCGCTTGTAGAGTCTCGCCCATGCCAGACACCGAATTCCCCAGGGGCTCTCTCGCCGTGGTCGCGACGCCTCTCGGAAACCCCGCCGACATTACCCTGCGCGCGATCGCCACCCTCCGGGCCGCGGACCTCGTCGCCGCGGAGGACACCCGGACGGCCCGCAGACTCCTGGCGGCCCACGGGATCTCGAAGCCGCTCGTCTCCTACCATGAGTGGAACGAGGCGCAACGGGCGGAGGCGCTCCTCGGGAAACTCGAGGAGGGGGCTCGGGTGGCGCTCGTCTCGGAGGCCGGGACGCCCGGGCTCTCCGACCCCGGTTTCGACCTCGTCCGCCTCGCCCGCCGCCGCGGGATCCGGGTCTTCCCCGTCCCGGGCCCGAGCGCTCTCGTGAGCTTCCTCAGCGTCTCCGGTCTGCCGACGGACGCCTTCTCCTTCTTCGGTTTTCCGCCCAGCCGCTCCGCCGCAAGGAAGAAGCTCTTCCACTCCCTCGCCGCCCGTCCGGAGACGCTGATCTTCTACGAATCGCCCCGGCGGATCCTGGACGCCCTCCGGGATGCCGTGGAGAGCCTCGGCGACCGCCCGGCCGCCCTCGGCCGCGAGATGACGAAGCCCCACGAGGAGTTCCTCTTCGGACCCCTCTCGGAAGTCCACGGACTCCTCTCGGAGCGCACGAAGGTCTTGGGCGAGATCTGCTGGGGCGTCGCCGGCTCCCGGGGGGAGGACCGCCGGCCGGAAGAGCACGCTCTCCAGGAGGAGATCCGGCAGCTCCTCGCGCGGGGGCTTCCCCTCCGGGAGGCGGCCCGGGTGTTGGTGACCGGAAGGACGTTGAGCGTCAAGGAAGCGTACGCGATGCTCCTGGCGGCCAAGGGAAAGGGCTGACGGTTTTCCGTTTTCGGTTCTCTGTTTTCGGTTCTCGGTTTTCGGTCTCAGAACTGAGAACTGATAACTGACAACCGACAACGGGCGCCGAAGGCGCCTACGCCTTGACCGGCCCGTGCACTTTCCCTAGCATGGGCACACCTTCGAGACTTGCGGGAGCCATGAGTCAGACGAAACGACAGTACGCCGGAAGCTTGCGGGAGCACCAGGAGGTCAGCGACCTCTTCCAAGTCCTCCAAAAAAGTCTGGCCATGGGCCGGACCAACAAACCGTACCTTCGCGTCACGCTCGGCGACCGGACGGGCCAGATGGAGGCGAGGGTCTGGGACGGAGCCGTGGAACTGGAGGCGCGCTTCTCGAAAGGCGACATCGTCCGTGCGCACGGCCGGGTCACCTCCTACCAGGGCGTGCTCCAGCTCAATGTCGAGAGGCTGGAGCCCCTGCCCGAGCAGGACCAGGGGCAGATCTGCTGGGCGGAGTTCCTCCCCGCGGCCGCGCGGCCGGCCGAGGAGATGTGGACGGAGCTCCGGCAGTTCCTCACCGACGTGAAGAACCCTTTCCTTTCGGACCTCCTCGCCTCCTTCGCCGCCGACGCTGAGTTCCGCCAGAGCTTTCTGGCCTGCCCCGCCGCCAAGGGCATGCACCACGTCTACGTCGGGGGACTCCTCGAGCACACGCTCGGCGTCGTGCGCCTGGCACACTGCGTCGGCGCGCTCTACCCGGTGAACCGGGACCTCCTCGTCACCGGCGCCTTTCTGCACGACATCGGAAAGACGGCGGAGCTGACCTATCGGACCGGCTTCGACTACACCGACGAGGGCCGCTTTCTCGGCCATATCGTCATCGGGACGCGAATGGTCCGGGAGCGGGCCGAGGCGATCCCCGGGTTTCCCGCCGCCCTGCTCCTCCACCTGGAGCACCTGATCCTCTCCCACCACGGCGAGTACGAGTGGGGCTCGCCGAAACGCCCCAAGACCCTCGAGGCGCTGGTCCTGCACGCGCTCGACGACCTCGACGCGAAGCTCTGCGGGGCGAGGGAGTGGATGGCGAAGGCAGAGGGTGCCGACGGAGACTGGACGGGGTATTGGAAGGCGCTGGGGCGGTATCTCTACCGGCCACCCTTGTCGGGCGAGGCGTTCGGGGACGGGGCGATCACGGGGGAGACGGACTTTCTGCGTCTGGAAGAGGAAGGGACCGAGACGCCCGGCCGGCGAGGCGGAAACGGAAGTTCCGCCGCGGCCCCCAACGCCGCCGAGCCCCGCCAGCGGAACCGAAAACCGCTCCCCGGCCAGGGCGACCTGGGGTTGTAAGCCTCACCGGGTCCGGGAGACGACGTAGCGGGCGACCGACTCCAGGGCGCTCCGCTCCGTCGCCTCGTCTAAGATCGCGAGCCGGGAGATGGCGCTGTCGATACGTCGCTCGGCCTCGCGCCTCGTAAACTCGATGCCCTCGTACTTCCGGATCAGCTGCATGACGAGGTCGAGTTCATCTTCCTCCAGGACGTCCTTCTCGACGACCGTCCGGATCGCGTGGCGCTCCCGGTCCGTGCAAGAACGGATCGTGTGGATGAGGGGCAACGTGATCTTCCCTTCCCTCAGGTCAGCGCCGACGGCTTTCCCGAACTCCTCCGCGTTCGCTATGTAGTCGAGGCAGTCATCCATGAGCTGGAACGCGATCCCGACCTCCATTCCGAACTGATAGAGCGCTTCCACGCCCGCGGCTGGAGCGTTGCCGAGCAGGGCTCCCATCTCGCAGGCCGCCGCGATCAGGACGGCCGTCTTGTTGATGACCACCTCCAGATACTCCTCCTCGGAGATTTCGACGTCGCAGGTCTTCAGAAGCTGGAGCACCTCGCCCTCCGCCAGGCGCGTCGTGGCGTCGCTCATGGACTTGAGGACGCGGATGTCTCCGGTCGCCACCATGAGGGAGAAAGACTTGGAGAAGAGGAAGTCGCCCACGAGCACGCTTGCGCTGTTTCCCCAGACGGTGTTCGCGGCCCGCTGACCACGGCGGAGGTTCGCGTTATCGACGACGTCGTCGTGCAGAAGAGTGGCCGTGTGGATGAACTCTACGATGGAAGCCAGGGGCACAGCGTGTTCCCCCCGGTACCCGCAGAGGCGGGCCGAAAGGAGCAGGAGGAGCGGACGTACCCGCTTCCCGCCGCTCTGCAGGATGTAGCGCCCGATGGTGGGTATGAGGGATACCTCGGACCGCAGGTTCTCCTCGAACTGCTGCTCCACCCTCTTCAGATCCTGCTCCATCAGCTGGAAGACAGCCGCGATTTCCATGGGCTCTCCAATTGCTCGCCCCCCCGAGGAGGAGGGCATCAACTACATCGTGCGGCTCCTGGAGGTTCAGGGCCTCCGTTCCCGAGCGCCAGCCTCCGGTGGACGCCTCTGCCGCGTGATCCGGGCGAGGCCCTCCTCGACCTGTGAGAGGTCCACCAACGTGTTGAAGCACGGGCCATTGGGGCGAGCGTTCAGGATACCGTAGACGGGCAGTGGATGCGCGTCCTGGATCCCGCTCGTCAGGTCGCGCTCGCACGCGACCGCCAGGATGATCTCGGGGCGTTGCTCGACGATGATCCGCCGCGCGATGGTTCCTCCCGTGGCGACGCTCAGGTGCACGCCGTACCGGTTCCCCAGGTCCAGCAACCCGGCGATGGGGCAGCGCCCGCACGCCTTGCAGTTGTGAATGTCTCCCGTGATCCGGATCGAGCAGCTGTCGATCTGCAGGCAGTGCGGCAGCAGGATCAGAATCTTCTCGGGCGGGGACTGGAGCTTCGCCCGCAGGACGAGCTGGTTGTTGACCGCGATGAACGACTGCTCGACCCGCTCCTTCGGGATCCCCAGCAGGCGCGCCAGGGCGACGAGGGGCGGGAAGAGCCCCCGGATCAGGATGCCTCGGAGGCGGCGGGTGCCCGGGAGATCCCGTTCCAGGAGGATGGCGAAGACGAGGATGGCGATTCCGGCGAGGATCAGCAGGGCCACCATCCCGAGGGCGCCGGCGACGGCTGCTACGATCCACCCCTGAAAGGCCTTGGAAGCGGTGGGAACCCGCCACACAGCCAGGGCCACCGCGCCGAGGAGGGCGCCGACGGCCAGCAGGAGCGAGAGGAAGAGCCGCTTTCCCGCGTCTTGCTCAGCCATGGGAGAGCGCCCGCAACACGAGGCCCGCCTTCACGGCGCCGCCTCGGGCCCACTCCGCCCCCGAGAGGGCCCGCTTGCCCTCCACCTGCACCTCCAGAAGGACGAGCGCCCCCTCCCCGCATGCGACGCGGGGGCCCTCCTTTTCGAGGGAGAGGATCTCGCCGGGCGCGCCCGTCCCCTCCTCCTCCCTCGCCCGGAAGACCTTCAGGAGCCGCCCCTCGAAACCGGTGATCGCGCCGGGAACCGGCGACAGGGCGTGGACGAGGCGTCGGACCTCCGCCGCCGGCCGGTTCCAGTCTATCTCCCGCACTTCCCGGGTAATGAGGCCGCACATGGTCGCCTCGGCGCTCGACTGGGGGCGCGGCGAGCAGCTCCCCGCCCGGAGCTCCCGGAGCGTCCGGAGGAGGAGCGCCGCCCCGGAGCGCGAGAGCGCCTCCTCGAGCTCGCCGCGCGTCGTCTCCGGCGCGAGCGGTGCGCTCTCCTGGAGGAGGACAGGCCCGCTGTCGAGACCCTCGTCGATCAGCATGGTGCTGTTCCCCACCACCGCGTCACCGGCCAGGATCGCGGCGGCGATGGGCGAGGCGCCCCGGTGGCGCGGCAGGAGGCTCGCGTGGAGGTTCACGGCGCCGCGAGCGGGAAGGTCGAGGAGCGCCCGCCTGAGGATCTGGCCGTACGCGACCACGACCAGGAGCTCCGGGCGGAGCTCCCGCAGCCGCGAGAGCGACTCCTCGGTATTGACCCGCTCGGGCTGAAAGATCGGCAGGCCGAGGGCGAGCGCCGCCCGCTTGACCGGCGGAGGCACCGGCTGGCGGCCTCTTCCGCCGGGTCGATCCGGCTGGGTGACGACGAGCTCCACCCTCTCTCCCGCGGCGACGAGGGCCTCGAGGCTGGGTACGGCAAACTCGGAGCTGCCGAGGAAGACGATCGCGAGAGAGGCGCCTGGCTGGTTCAAGGATTTCCCGGGTTGAGCGCCTTCTTGAGCCGCGCCACGTACCGGCTGCGCTTGAGCTGACTGAGGCGATCGATGAAGAGAACGCCGTCCAGATGATCGATCTCGTGCTGGAGAGCGACCGCCATCAGATCCTCGCCCTCGACCTCGACCGAGTGTCCCTCAAGATCGAGCCCCTTCACGACGACCCTGCGGCAGCGCGTCACGGTCTCCCGGAGGTCCGGCACCGAGAGGCACCCCTCTTCGAGCTGGATCTCCCCTTCCTTGCAGATGATCTGGGGATTGAGGAGCACGACCAGCTCGCCGGGCTTGTCGCCCGCCGAGAGGTCGACGAGGATCAGCCGGTCCGGAACGCCGACCTGCGGGGCCGCCAGGCCGATGCCCGGAGCCCGGTACATCGTGACGGTCATGGCCTCGACGAGCCGATGGACCCGCTCGTCGATCTCCTTGATCTCCAAGGCGCGCTTTCGGAGCGTCGGGTGGGGAAACTGCAAGATCTCGAGAACTCCCACGAAAGTCTGCCTCCGGAGCGGGCGTAGGGGGCGGACGCGGCTGGGAGCATCTTACCGAAGGGGAGAGGGAGGATCAAGCGGCCCTCCGGGCCGCCAGCGCTGACGCATCACTGGCGTAGGCACCCGCGGAGAGTGAGGCCTTGGACCCGCCGCGGTACAAACGAGGCAGAACGGGCGCCCTGCCGGGGGATTGTAGGCCGGCAG
>JACRCS010000634.1 GCA_016218905.1 Deltaproteobacteria bacterium | reverse complement strand
CGGGATCGGGGAGGGGGTCCGGGAGGAGTTCCGCGGTGGTGGGCTCGTGCGGAGCGCGGGCGGGTGGGAGGCCCTGAGGCGGCGAAAACAGGAAGAGCGAGAGCTAGCGGACCCTCGCGTGCTCGGATCCGGGGAGTTCGTCGCAGATTTGCTCGCGGAGGAAGAGGCAGGCCGCTCCGAACCGCGTCGAAGCGTAGACGAGGTACTCGCGGAAGTCAGCCGAGAATGGAGGGTCGAGATCGAGGAGATCGTTGGTCCCTCTCGGGAAAGGCGGCTCAGCAAGGCTCGGCGGGAGTTCTACGTCCGTACGTACGAGCAGGCCGGGCAATCGATGGCGGAATTGGCGAGGCTGACTGGCCGGACTCAGCCCTCGGTGTGGGAAGCCATTCGGCAACGGAAGGGGCGCAAGGAGCAACAATAAAACCTATGAAACCTTGCAGCGTCCCCGACACTCCCGACACTGCCGCCCGCCGCCCGAAGGGGAGTGAGGCATGGCGAGCTCCGTCCAGGACCGAGGCGGGACGGCGGGCGTTCCGCAGGCCTCGACCGGAGCCCGGAGACGGCTGCTGGCGCAGCTCCCCGGAGTCGGGGTGGCGCTGCTCCCGAGAGATCGCCTGCCCGGAGTGCTGGCCCGCGTACGCCGGGCCCGGTGAGCTCGCTGGGTAGGCACCGTCAACTTGGTCCGTACCTCCCTCCCGATGCCCTCGCCGCCTCGATCTGGAACACCTGCCCGAGGTCCACGAGCTCCGTCCTGCCCGCGTTCCGGCCGGGTGTAGGCCCTTGGACGAAAGACCGCCTCACGCTCTCGCCAGGTGGCGGGCGATGACGAGCCGCTGGACCTCCGACGTCCCCTCCACGATCTGGAGGAGCTTCGCCTGCTTGTAATAGCGGGAGACCGGGTACTCCTCCATGTAGCCGTAGCCTCCGTGAATCTGGACGGCGTCGCTGGCGACGCGCTCCAGCATCTCGGAGGAGTAGAGCTTGGCGATGGACGCCTCGTAGGAGTAGCACCGGCCCTGGTCTTTCAGCCAAGCTGCCTTGAGGTACATGGTCCGGGCGAGCTCGATGCCCGCGGCCATGTCGGCGAGCTTGAAGGAGACCCCCTCGAAGTCGAGGATCGGCCGGCCGAACTGCTTGCGGTCCTTCGCGTACCGAAGGGAGTCGTTGAGGCAGGCTTGGGCCACCCCGACGCACACCGCTGCGATGCTGATCCGGCCCGTGTCCAGCACGGCCAGGTGCTGGCTGAAGCCCTTGCCGGGGTCACCGAGGAGGTTCTCCATCGGGATCCAGCAGTCCTCGAAGATCACCTCGTGCGTGGCCGAGGCTTTCCAGGCCATCTTCTCGTACTTCTTGCCGAGGCGACAGCCGGGCGCGTCCTTCGGCACGATGAACGTGGAGATGATCGGCTCGCCCGCGGGGGTCTTCGTCCGAGCGGCGACGAGCATCACCGTCGCGTTCTCCAGGCCGATGTTCGTGATGAACTGTTTCGTGCCGTTGAGGACGTACCCGCCGTCCGAGGCGGCCGCGCTCGTTCTGAGGGAAGCGGCGTCGGATCCGGAGTTCGGCTCGGTGAGGCAGAAGGCGCCGATCTCGCGCCCGCTCGCCAGGGCCGAGAGCCACCTGGCCTTCTGTTTCTCGTGGCCGAACCGGTGGAGCTCCTCCGCGACGACGCTCGTCGTCACGTCCAGGAGCGCACCGAGTGTCACGTCCCCCCGGGAGACCTCCTCGATGCAGAGATGCATGCCCACCCAGTCACCGCCGCTCCCGCCGTACTGCTCGGGAAACGGGATGCCCATCATCCCGAGCTCCGCCATTCGCGCGAGGACGTCGTAGGGGTACTCGCCGTCCGCCTCCATCGCGGCCACCCGGGGAGCGATCACCTCGTCGGCAAACCGGCGGGTCATGTCTCGGATCATCCGGTGATCGGGGGAGAGGTCGAAGTTCATGGCTGCATCCTCAGGGCGCCGTCGAGGCGGATCACCTCGCCGTTCAGGAGCACGTTGTCGAGGATGTGCAGGACGAGGCTCGCGAACTCGCCCGGCCGGCCGAGCCGTTTGGGAAAGGGCACCTGAGCCGCGAGCCCCTCCTGGACCTCCCTGGGCATGGCGCCCATCATCGGCGTTCCCACCAAACCCGGCGCGATCGTGAGCACTCGGATTCCGAGAGTCGAGAGCTCCCGGGCGGCCGGCAGGGTAAGGGAAACGACGCCCCCTTTCGACGCGCTGTACGCCGCCTGGCCCACCTGGCCCTCGTACGCGGCGACGGAAGCGGTATTGACGATCACGCCCCGCTCGGCGGTTTCGGGATCGGGGTCGAGCTCGCGCATCTGGGCCGCCGCCAGCCGCATCACGTTGAAGGTACCGATCAGGTTCACCTGGATTACCCGCGCGAAGTCCTCGAGCGGCATCGGGCCGCTCTTGCCGACGATTCGCTTGGCCGCGGCGATACCGGCGCAGTTGACGCAGACCCGCGGCGGTCCGTGCGCTTCCCGGGCGGCGGCGAGCGCAGTTTCGGCGGAGGCCGCGTCGGCGACGTCGCAGGGAAACGCGGCGCCGCCGATCGAGTGCGCGACGGTCCGGGCCGCCTCGAGGTTGAAGTCGAGGAGCGCAACCTTCGCTCCCGCGCGCGCCAGCGCCTCCGCCGTCGCCGCGCCCATGCCCGAGCCGGCTCCGGTCACGATTGCAGCACTTCCGTCGATCTTCATCTCGCCTCCTGGATCTCTACGGCAAGTATGCCGCCACCTCGACCGCACGGCTCGCCCGCGGCCGCTCCCCGGTCACCGAGACGCGTTCGTCCGGCGCCCGCCCTATGCCCGTTCCACCGCCACGGCCGTCGCCTCCCCTCCCCCGAGACAGAGGGAAGCCACGCCGCGGCGCAGGTCGTACTTCTCGAGCGCGTGCAGGAGTGTGACGATGATCCTCGCGCCCGAGGCGCCGACGGGGTGCCCCAGGGCGCATGCTCCCCCGTGGACGTTCACCTTCTCGTGGGGCAGCTTCAATTCCCGCATGGCGGTCATCGCCACCACCGCGAAGGCCTCGTTGATCTCGTAGAGGTCGACCTCGTTCGCGGCCCATCCCGCCTTCGCAAGCACCGTCCGGATCGCGCCCACCGGGGCCGTGGTGAACCAGCCCGGCGGGTTCGCGTGGGTGGCGTGGCCGCGGATGACGGCCCGGGGTTCTACTCCCCGCCGCTCCGCCTCAGAGCGCAGCAGCAGCACCAGCGCCGCGGCCCCGTCGGAGATCGAGCTCGAGTTCGCGGCGGTAACCGTCCCGCCCGAGCGGAAGGCCGGCTTGAGGAGCGGGATCTTCTCGAGCTTGGCCGTCAGGGGCTGCTCGTCGTGCTCCACGACGCCTCCCGCTCGGAGGCGCACCGGGACCACCTCCCGCGCGAACGTGCCGTCCTCGATCGCCCTCTTGGCGCGCTTCAAGGACTCGATGGCGAACCCGTCCTGCTCCTCGCGCGTAAAGCCGTAGTGCTCCGCGCAGTCCTCCGCGAAGGCCCCCATCAGCTTGCCTTCCGTGTACGCGTCTTCGAGCCCGTCGAACAACATGTGGTCCTTCACGTGGCCGTGCCCCAGCCGGTGCCCCGAGCGCGCGCGCAGCAGCAGGTACGGCGCGTTCGTCATGCTCTCCATCCCGCCCGCAACGGCCAGGCGATAGGAGCCCGCCAGCAACCCGTCGTGGCCGAGCATCACCGCCTTCATGGCCGAGCCGCACATCTTGCTCAGCGTGGTGCAGGGGACCTCCCACGGCAGCCCCGCGGCGTGGGCCGCCTGGCGCGCGGGCGCCTGCTTCACGCCCGCGAAGAGGCACAGGCCCATCAGGAGCTCGTCCACCTCGCCCGGCGGGACCTTCGCCCGCTCCAGCGCGGCCGAGATCGCCGCCCCGCCCAGCTCCGGCGCGGAGAGCTCGGCCAGGCTGCCGAGAAAGCCGCCCATCGGGGTGCGGGCGGAGCCGACGATGACGACCGGATCTCTGTTCATCCCCTCTCCTCGGAAAAGAGCTCACTCCAAAGGCCCTCCGTCGGCTCGTCCGGAGGAGCACGGAGAAACGTCGAAACACGGCCCGGCCGATCGCGAGCATCGGCTGCTCCACGCCGGAGAGGATCTGGTCCTGGCGTGTCGGCGCTCCCGGAGCCTCGGGAAGAGGCCAGGCCTCGGCCGTTGCCGGAGAGCAGAACCGGTACGATGCCGGCTGGCTGCTCGAGGCGTGCTGAGCCTCGCACCCTGAACGGTGCCTGCTATCGGAAGAACCGGTCGAACCACTCGATCGCGAGCCCGGAGGAGCGCGTGAACCACTCCCCCGTGTACATCTCGAAGTGCTCGACGGGGAAGACGGCGAGCTTCTTCGGCTCCCGCGCCCGGTCGTAAAGCTTCCGGTAGCCCTCGATCGGGCAGATCGCGTCCTTCTCGGCGCCGATCAGGAGGAGGCCCCGCGGTGCGATCCGCTCGACCACCTCGATGGGTTTGTACTCGAGAGACTTCTCGACGGTCTCCCACGAGAGCCGGCAGCGAAGCTGCGGGAAGATCTTCAGGGCCTCGGGGAAGAAGGCCGCGGACTGCGCGTCCCGCAGCGCGAGCTCCAACGGATCCGCGCTTTCCCCCTCGTTCCGGAGAACTCGACCCGCGCGATCGGCGGCGAGGATGCGGGTGAGCTCCAGCCTCTCGCTGTAGGTGCGCCCGGCGCGGATCCACTCCTCCCCGTCGGCGAAGCCGACCTGGCCAACCGCCGCAGCCACGCGAGAGTCGATGCCGGCGACGTACGGCGCGTGCGCGCCGCCGAAGCTCGTGCCCCAGAGCCCGATCCGCTCCGGGTCGACCTCTGGCTGGGCCTGGAGGAAGGTGATGGCGTTGCGGATGTCGTCGACCTGCTCCAGGGGGATCAGGCGCCACTTCGCGCCCTCGCTCCCGCCGAAGCCCCGGTAGTCGAAGGTGAGCGCCACGTAGCCCGCCTCGACGAAGGCGCGGGCGTACTCCGGCAGGATGAGCTCGCGCACGCCGGTGAAGCCGTGGCAGAGCACGATGCCCGGCCGCCGCTCGCCCGCTCGGAGCCCCTCGGGCAGGAAGACGTCGCCCTCCAGGCGGCTTCCTTCGCTGTAGAAGTGGACGGTTCGCTGGGTCATCTCTCGCCCCTCTCGGCCGGCATCAGCCTTCGTACTGCTTCTCCAGGATCTGCGTCTTCTTGAGCGCGCGCTCGAGGCTGCTCGGCGCGAGCCAGGTGATCGCGGGCCTCACCTTGCAGATCGCGTGGAGCTTCTCGAGGATCTCGCGTTCGAGCGCCGCGAGCTCGGCCTCGCCTACCCCTTCACCGCGCTCGACCTTGAGCTTGAGCGGCGGAATCACCAGCGGCGGCTTCTCGGTGAGCACGATCCGGAACGCGCCCGTCACCCTCGGGACGAAGCCGTTGATCACGCCCTGGATCGCCGCCGGGTAGACGGGCACCCCCTTGACCTTGAGCATATCGTCCGAGCGGCCGACGATCTTGTATCGGAAGCCCGTGCGCCCGCAGGGGCACGGCTCGGTGAAGACCTGGTGAATGTCGTTCAGGGTATAGCGCAGGTGGTGGAAGAAGAGCCCCGACTCGGGTGGGAGCGGCGTGAAGCAGGCGAGCCCGGTGGCCCCGTGCGCGAGCGGCACCGGCTCGAGCGTTTCGGGGTCGACGAGCTCGTACAGGCAGTAGTCGTCCGCGATCCAGTGCATTCCCTGGTAGACGGGGTGCTCGCAGGAGATCCCGTAGCCAGCGCCCACGTCGTACACGCCCGCCCCGTACTCCCGCTCGAGGCGGCTGCGGATCTCCGGAATGCCGGCGCCCGGCTCGGCGCCGCAAAAGAGCGTCTTCACCCCGAGGGTCGCGACCGGTGCCCCGAGCACCTCCGGCGCCCGCTCGATCAGGTGGGTGGCCAGCGACGGCGTTCCGGAGAACGCGTTGGCCTTGAACAGCTTCATGAAATTGAGCATCCGCTCGGTGCCCACCTCCGCGCCGATCGGGATCAGCGTCAGGCCCCGGATGCCTTTGAACCAGAAGAGGTGGGGCGTTCCCGCCGCGTGCATCGAGAGACCGAAGCAGACCGCGAGCCGCGTGCCCGACCGCAGGCCCGCGCGCCAGCCGATCCGGCCGAAGAGCTCGGACATGGTCTGCGTGGTCTTGTGGAAGACCGGGTACGGCGTGGGGACGCCGGTGGTTCCCGAGGTCGTGGTCAGGAGGAACAGGTCGTCGACCCTGTCCTTCCCGTAGAGATGGAGCCACACCCGGTCCATGTCGAGCTCGAAGCGCTCGAAGACCTGGCGGAACTCGGCCTGGCCGGCGGGCGGGAGGGCCCGCGCGTAGTCGTCGAGCGACCGGACGTCCTCCGGCTTCACCTTCGCCGCATCCATCCGCTCCCGATCGAAGGGCACGTTCTCGTAGGCGTACCGGATCGCGTGCTGGAGCTTCTCCCACTGGAGCTCCCGGATCTTGGGGGTGTTCAGCAGGGGTTCGATCTCGGGATTGAAGTAGGCTCGGTCCTCGCTCATGAGCGCACCTCCTTCGACTTTGCCGCGGAGAGGAGCGCTTGGACCTTCGGGCGCACCTCGCCGATGCTTTCGAAGAGCGCTCCAACGACCTGCTGCTGGAACCTGCCGTATTCCTCGTCCGGCCCAATGCCGAGCACGTACTCCGGCTTCTCCTCCCACCAGCGGCCGTCCTTCTTCACCCGCGGCCTGAGCTTGGTGCTGAACATCTGGAAGTGGTTCGCGTAGTTCTTCCGGAGCATCCCGTCGAGCATGGCCGGGTCCATCCACTTCTTGAGGGACGGCCGGCTGTACCACCAGGTCTCCACCTGCGGGCCGAGGGCCAAGGCCCAGGTGGCGCTCACACCCTCGAGATACCCGAGGACCATCGTCACGAGCCCGATCGTGCTCAGGATGCGGTTTTCCACCGAGAGCTCGTGGGCCGCCGCGCAGGCATAGTCCACCGCGATGCCGTGGTCGAGGGCCTTCCACGCGCAGGAGGGGCCGGCGCAGAGGGCGCCCATGCCCGTGTTGTCCTTGGCGTACCTCGCGTACTCGCCGCAGGTGGCGAAACCGCACGCGCCGCAGTCCCAGCCCAGATCGGCATGGGTGTAGTCGGCGCCCATCGAGACCACCACCGGGGAGTAGCCCTCCTCCCGCGCCACCTTCAGACACATGTGGTCCACGTAGAGCGGAAAGAAGAGGTCCTTGGCCGCGCCGTCGAGCTTCTGGTCCATCCGCTCCACCAGCTCGATCACCGGGTCGAGGTGCTCACCGGTGAGGACGACGGCCTTCAGAGGCAGACGGCCCGTCACCAGAGGGGCCCTGTAGTAGGCGTGGAGGACGTGTCCGGCGGCGTCGAGCAGCCGTTCGTCCGCGAAGCACTTTCCGTCGAGCATGGCCATGGCCTAGCCCTCCTCCTCTTCCCTGTCGCGGGGGGGAAGGGACTTCCCGCCCGGGTTCAGCCGGTAGTCCAGGCCGAACTGCCGGGTGATGATGTAGTGGCGCCGGGCCGAGTCGACCACCCGGCGCATGTTCATGTGCGCGTACTTGGCGTGGGTGTCGACGAAGGGGTTTTTCGCGCTCGCCGCGACGCACACCCCGACGACCAGCGCCGACTTCCCGCAGTAGCCGAGCCGGGAGGCAGCGACGCCCACGGTCATGAAGGGCCTCGCGTCCACCATCAAGCTGCGCGCCGCCCAGAGGGCGGAGCCCACGTTGTAGCCGAGGTCGTGGATGTGGAGCTGGCAGAGGGGACCGTCGATCGGCGTCTTCGCCAGACTCTTGTCGGTGTGGTCGATCTGGCCCATGGCCGCCCGGCGCCGGGAGTAGACGTAGCTGCAACCCTTGGGGCCGCCGCAGAGCCCGCAGTCCGCGTCGAAGGGGCTGTTGCGGGCCCGGAAGTCGCCGATCAGGAGCACGCAGTCGGCCTCACGGACCATCACGGCCTCGGTCTGATAGCGCTCTTGCAGGCGCTCGTAGCCCGGCAGGTGGGAGAGCTCTTCCATCTTCTCGGCGAGCGCCTCCTGCTCGGCCTCCCCCCACAGGAGCTCGCATTCGACGTGGTCGACGCCGCCGGCGCAGGGAGCGGTGTGGGCCGCGTTCATCATGAGCTTCGCGGCCGCGACCGCGTTCTCCCGCCGGTTGGCGTCCGACGGCGCGTGCCACGGGAACTCGTTGGTGTGCACTCTCGGCATGGGATCTCTCCTACTCCGGCCGCGGAGCCAGAAGGTTCTTGCGCACCCAACCCTCGAGATGAGGGGTCGAGAAGAGCCAGGCCACCCGGATCTTCCGGATGTACCAGTTGCCGCCGCGCTTCTCGTACTCCTCGTGGTACGTGCCGGAGAGCCAGGTCGCCTCACCCGTGTTGCGGAAGGTGCAGGGGACGAGGAAGTGCCACCGGCCGGTCGCCTCCGTCTCGTTGGCGAGGCGGATCAGGGGGCTGTGGATCAGGTGCTGCGAGAAGGAGAGGATGTCGAGGACCACGGCCCTGTAGAAGCCCTCGACCTCTTTGCGGCCGCGGAAGTGTCCGAAGGGGCCGAAGTCGAAATCCAGCTTCTCGTCGTCGAGGAAGACCTCCGCCATCAGGCGGTCGAAGTTCGAGGGATCGGCCCAGTACTCGTCCACGTAGTAGCAGTACTTGGCCTTGAGCTGCTTGATCATCTCGAGGTCGTAGAGCTCCTGGAGCTTGTCCATGGCGTGGCCTCCGATCGGGTGCTGCCTTTGTTTCGTCTGGGGTCGAGAGAGGTCGGACGCTTCACCCGACCTGGTTGACGCTGCCCTGCGGCCTTGGGTAGAGCTCCTTCACCAGGTGCCCGGCCGAGCGGCAGAGGACGTCGTTCTCTCCGTCTTCGATGGTGAGCGCCCGGGAGTCCCTCCAGAGCTTTTCGATGTAGTACTCCTTGGTCAGGCCGTTCGCCCCGTGGACCTGGACCGCCTCGTCGATCACGTCGCGGGCGAGCTCGGTGCAGACGGCCTTGGCCGCGAAGGAGTACTCGGGCGCCGGCGGGTAGATCCTGGTATTCAGGTTCCAGACCGCTCGGCTCGTGGCTCGGATGGCCTCCACCTTCCCGAACATCCGGCCGATCCGCATCTTCGTGTACCAGTGCTCGATGAGGGGCTTACCCCCCTGGACGCGCTCCTTCGCGTAGCCGAGGGCCTCTTCGAACGCCGCCCGGGCGAGCCCGATCGCGAAGAGCGTCATCGCCGCGTTGCCGAAGCCGAGGTTGTTCGTGACCCAGTCGGCGTAGCCCTCGGACCGCACGAACATCCAGCGATCCGGGATTCGGACCTCGTCGAAGTAGAGCTCCCCTTGGGGCAGGTCGCGCTGGCCGACCTTCTCCAGGGCCTTTCCGCGGGAGACGCCGTCGAGGTTGAGCGGCAGGAAGCACACACCGCCTCCCGCCAGACCGCGGGAGCCGTCGATCTGGACGTTGAGCATGACGTGGGTGGCCGTCGGGCCGCAGGAGACCCAGGCCGCCTTCTGGCCGCTGATCACCCAGTGGCTCCCGTCCCGGACGGCCCGCACGCGGCAGGTGATCTTGGGGTCGCGGTAGTAGTCCTCGCCCTGGCTCAGCTGGTCCGAGCCCCGGTCCGGTTCGATGATCGCCCAGGCGCCCGTCATGCTTCCGTCGTCGCAGGCGCAGAACGGGGCGACGAACTCTTCAATCAGGTCCTGCCGGCCGGTCTGGGCGAGCTTGAAATAGGGCCAGCTAGCGAGAAGGAGCACGCCGGCCAAACCCAGCCCTCCCCAGACGAGCTCCTCGGAGAGGATGTGGCCCTGGAGCGAGGTGAAGCCGAGGCCGCCAACGGCTTCGGGAAAGAGGGCCTTGTGGTAGCCGAGCTGGTAGCCCTGCTTGACGAAGCCCCAGAGCGGAGAGCCGTCCGCGACAGCTTCCTGGGCCGGCATCCGGTCGATCTGCCGGGCGATCGGCCGCATCACCTCGGCCGCGAACTTGTGGGCTGCGTCCCGGATCATCTTGTCTTCGCTGGTGAGCTCCAGGTTCACGTCGAAGTACGGCATGCTTTTCTCCTTCCGTTCTCCTAAGGCCGTGGACCCTGTGGCGCGTTGGAGGGTCGTCCAGCCAGTCCGCTCGGTCCGCTCGTTTCGCCTACCGGTTGAAGATGTGCAGGCACATGGCCGCGGCGTCGGCGCCGAGAATGCCGCCCCCGTTCTGGGTCATGCCTACCCGGCACCCGGAGACCTGGCGCTCGCCCGACGTGCCCCTGAGCTGGCTGACGATCTCGTGGATCTGCCCGAGCCCCGTCGCTCCGACCGGGTGGCCCTTGCTCTGGAGCCCGCCCGAGGGGTTGGTGGGCAGCGCCCCCCCTAGGTCCAACCGGCCCTCCTCGATCCAGCGGCCCGCCTCTTCCCCGGGGCATAGGCCGACCTGGATCAGCGCCATGATCTCGGACGGCGCGGCAGCGTCGTGGACCTCGATCACGTCGATGTCCGCCGGACCAATGCCGGCCTGGTCGTAGGCTCGGGGCGCGAGCCGCTCGGCCACGGCCTCGCCCTCGGAGCCGAGGGACCCGCTCGCGACGGCGGAGGCGGCTACCCAGACCGGCGACGTCGTCAGGCGCGCGGCCTGCTCCTTGGAGCAGAGGATCGCTGCGGCCGCGCCGTCGCCGATCGGCGCGCACATCATTCGGGTGAGAGGGAAGACGATCTCCCCGGAGCCGAGTACCTCCTCGAGGGTCACTTCTTTGCGGTACTGAGCCCGGGGATTCTTCGCGGCGTTGCGGTGGCTCTTGACGGAAAGACGGGCGAAGTGTTCCTGGGTCAGCCCGTAACGCTTCATATAGGGGCGGACCCAGAGGGAGTACATGTCCATGAAGATGCTGCGGTCCCGGCCGCCCCCCTCGGGGAACTCGACGTCGGTCACGCCCTGGCGGGCCGCGAAGTCGCGCAAGAACGTGCTCCCGTTCTCCACGTCGATCGCGCTCGCGAGAGCCTGGAAGGACCTCTGCTTGTCCGGGTGGTAGAGTTTCTCGTAGCCGACCGCGAGCACCCGGTCGTACTGCCCCGAGGCCACCCCGAGCCAGGCCAGGTGGAACGCGGTCGATGAGCTCGCGCAGGCGTTTTCGACGTTGAAGATGGGGATGGTGTCGATGCCCATCGCCGAGAGGACCACCTGTCCGCGAATGGACTCCTGTCCCCAGAGCAGTCCGGCCATGGAGTTGCCCACGTACGCGGCCTGGAGCTCGCTCCTCGCGACGCCCGCGTCGGTGAGTGCCGCCTCCACCGCTTCGCGGACGAGGTCCTTTCCCGAGCGTTCCGCGAGCTTCCCGAACTGCGTCATTCCGATTCCGACTACTGCGACGTCCCTCATCTCAGCCCCTTCCGCCGAACCCCGGAACCTTGGAACCCTGTTTTGCTTTGCGACGAGGCTACACGGGCCTTCCTGGGCTTGCCCCGACCGATGGGTTAGTTTCTTCACCAAAATGGGCTACCCGAAAGGCTAGCTAGAGGGCGAGCTCCGCTTCCAGTTTCCAACCGCAGGTTGGCTTTGCTTGACAAGTGGCGCGCGAAAGAGGTACCGATATTTTGCAGGCCGAAACTCCCGCTCCTCCAAAGGACGGTGCCGTGCCCGAGGCTCGCGCCTTGCCCCTCCTATCCTCGAAGTTGAAGCCGCCAGCGGTCCGGTGCACTCTGGTGCCGCGTGCCCGGTTCGACGAATGGGTCACGGCCGCCAGCGACGCGAAGCTGGTGCTCGTGCGGGCACCGGCCGGCTTCGGCAAGACCACGCTGATGCTTCAATGGATGCGCCGCCTTCGAGAGGAGGGGGTCGCGACGTGCTGGCTCTCCCTGAGCGAAGCGGACAACGACGTCGGCCGATTCGTCTCCTACCTCTCCGCCGCCCTCAGGCAAATCGACCCCACGCTGGATCTCGGCGAGAGCGGCTTCGCGTTCGGCGGGGAAACGGCGACGGCCGGCCTCCTCAACCTCCTGGAGTGGGTCTCGACCCGAGAGGCGCCCTTTGCGCTCTTCCTGGACGAGCTCGAGCTTGTGCAGAACGGGGCCGTCCACGAGATCCTGGAGCAGCTCCTCCGGAACCTGCCCGAGCGCTGTCTGCTCCTGGTCGCTACCCGACAGACGCCCCGGCTCGGCATCGGGCGGCTCCGGGCGCGAGGGCAGCTGGTCGACATCGGGCTGGAGGATCTGCGTTTTTCTCCGGAGGAGTCCGCCAAGTTCCTGGATAAGACGGGCAACCTGGACCTCGACGAGGAGGACCTGTCGAGGCTCCAGCAGTGCACCGAAGGGTGGATCGCCGGGCTTCAGCTCGCGGCGCTTGCGCTTTCGGGGCGCGAGGACGGAAAGGCTTTCATCCGCTCCCTTACCGGCTCCCACGCCGACATCGCCGATTATCTGGCCGAAGACGTGCTGGCGAGGCAGCCGGAGGACGTTCGGGAGTTCCTTCTCAAGACGAGCATCCTCGAGCGGCTCTCCGGGCCCCTCTGCGATGCGGTAACCGGGCGCTCCGACGGCTACGAGATGCTTGCGGAGCTCGAGCGCGCAAACCTGTTTCTCGTGCCCTTGGACGACGAAAGGCACTGGTACCGGTATCACAACCTCTTTGCGCAGTTCCTGCGAAGCCGGCTCGAGCGCGGTTTTCGGGACCGCGTCGTCGCGCTCCACCGGTCGGCGGCCGCCTGGCTCGCCGGCGCCGGAATCCCCGTGGGCGCAGCCACTCATCTGCTCGCCGCCGGGGACGCGGACGAGGCCGCGAGTGTCATGGCGAGCTGCGCCTTCGACCTCCTAAAGCTCGGCCGGGTGCGGACCGTCTCCGAGTGGGCGGAACGCTTGCCTCCGGAGGCGCTGGACCGCCACCCGTACCTGCGCCTCGCTTACTGCTGGGTCCTCTGCGCCAACCGCCGGTACCACGAAGCCATCGCGAATCTGGACGCGCTCTCCGCGCCCGCGCAGCTCGAGCGGCTGGAGCCGCTTTCCCGTGAAGAGCTCCTGGCGGTACGTCCGACGGTGCTCCTCTTCGAGGGACGCTTGGAGGAATGCCATCAGGCAGCGCTGGAAAACCTCCCCAAGACCACCGCGTTCGGCAGCTTCGGTTACGGGGTCCTGCGCAACGTGCTGGCGTTCTGCTTCGTCACGACTGCCAGGTTCGAGGAAGCCGACGCCCTGCTCCGGCACGCCCTGCTCAGCCACGAGAAGGCCGGCACCATGTACGCGACCGTGTACGCCAAGTGCTTTCAGGGCTGGTCGCAGATGGTCCAAGGAAACCTCCGCGAGGGGATGCAGGAGTACCGGATGGCGCTCGCCTGCGCCCGGGAAGCGAGCCCCGGCTACTCGGTCCCGGGCGCCGTCGCGGCGACCTTCCTCGCCGAGGCGCTCTATGAGAGCAATCAGCTTCAGGCGGCAGAGCGACTTCTCTCCGATCACCTCGCGCTGATCCCAGAGGGCAGCACGGCCGACGTCGTTCTTCTCGCGTATGTGACTCTTGCCCGAATCCGGTCCGTCCGAGGGGATGGCTCGGAGGCACTTCGGCTGCTGGAGGAGGCGGAATCCGCCGGACGCGAGCGGGGCGTGGCCCGGTTCATCGCGACCGTTCACCTGGAGCGGATCCGCCTCGCGCTTCAGCAGGGCGACGTCGCCGAGGCGGAGCGGCTCTCGAAGAGCCGAGACGATCGCGAGCTCTGGACTGCCCAGAAGGGTAGGTGCATGCCCGCCAACGACCCGGAGACCTACGCGGTGAACCGGCTTCGTCTTCTGATCCGGCGCGGCGGGGCGAGCTCGGCCCTGCCGGCCCTGAGTTCTGAGCTCGCGCGGGTGACGGAGCTACACCGGGCGAGGCAGGCGCTCAAGCTCCGCATCCTGACCTCGGAGGCTCTCGCGGCCTCGGGAGAGAAGCGGGCCGCCCTCAGGGTACTCTCCGAAGCAGTCTCCCTGGCGGCGCCGGCGGGGTGGATGCGGCTCTTCCTGGACGAGGGCCCGGCCACGCCGACCCTCCTGCATGAGCTTCGGAAACAGGTCTCAGAAGAAGGCGCTGCTGGGGAAACGGCGGAGTTCCTGGACCGGCTTCTCACCGGGCTGCCTGCCCGAGGGCCCACGCCTGCTGCGGAGGAGGAACCCGAAGGAGCCGCAGAGGACCTCACGGACAAGGAGGTCAAGATCCTCGAGATGCTCTCGCGTGGGCTCACCAACCAGTCCCTGGCCGAACACTTCTTCGTATCGGTGGCCACCGTGAAGTTCCACCTCCGCAACATCAACCTGAAGTTGGGAGCCCACAACCGGACCGAGGCCATCGCCAAGGCCCGGAAACTCGGCTTCCTCGGGTAATCCGCCCCGAGCTCCGCCCACCGCACATTAAACCATCGTTTATCGTTTTTATCCCTTCGGCCAGGAAATCCCACGCTGAAAACTAGCCGTTGGGGCGGTGCGCCGTCCCCGGCCGCCCCGGTATCTTTCCCTCCAGCAAAAGCCGTTTGGCCAGCGCATCGACGAAGCCGTGCGGTCGCACGTGGGAGATCCTCGATGGAGCGCGCCTTCATCATTGGAGTTGGGCAGACCCGGTTCGGGAATTACCCGACGATGACCCTTTCCGTCCTCGCCGAGCAGGCGCTGAACCTCGCGCTGATCGATGCCGGTCTTACGAAAACCGACGTCGAAGCGTTGATCCCGACGGGCTGGGAACCTGCCCCGAACGGCGTCGAATGGGAGCTCCTGCCGTCCGCGGCGCGAGGGGGAGCCGAAGCCCTCCACCTCGCGTTCAAAGCCCTCACGGAGGGGCGGTTCGAGGTCATTGCGGCGGTGGCCTCGGCCAAGACCGCCCGGCAGCCGTCACCCGGTGCTCCGGAAGGCGCGGAGTGCCTGACGTGGTTCGGCCGGGAGCTTGCCTCAGCCGGCGTCGAGGTCGGCCGGAGGGAGATCAGCGCGCACCAGCTCGCCCGTATCGCCTCCAAGAATCGTCACCACGCCTCCTTGAACCCCCGTGCGTGCTGCCCCCAACCACTGACACCGGACGAGGTCCTCGCCGACGCCATGATTGCCCACCCTTTCACCCGCGCCATGTGCGCCCGCCCCTCCGACGGCGCGGCGTGCGTGCTCGTGTGCTCCCAGCGCTTCCTCACGCGGCTCGGCCGGGTCGAGCCCGTGGAGATCATCGCCTCGATTTCCGCTCCCGCCAGCATCGAAGGCGAGGTACACGCCATCCGTGAGGCCTACGGCCACGCCGGGCTCTGCCCCGGGGAGATCGGCGTCGCCGAGGTCCACGACCTCACGGCGTACGGAGAGCTCCGGCAGGTCGAGGCTCTCGGCCTCTGCGAGCGGGGCGACGGCGCAGCGCTCGCCGAAGCCGGCCAGACCTCGCTCGGCGGTAAGACGCCCGTCAACACGAGCGGCGGGCTCGAGGCGCAGGGTTATCCCGCCGGAGCAGCCGGCCTGGCCCAGATCCACGAGCTCATCACCCAGTTGAGGGCGCGAGCAGGTCAGCGCCAGGCCGGCCGGCCGGTGACTGGGGTGGCCCTGAGCGGCGGGCCTGACGGCGGCGCCGAACTCACGGTGGTGCACGTGCTGAAGCGCGTAACCGGCTGAGGATACAAGCTCGAAGCCGTGGGAGAGCACCCACGAGATGTCGCAGAGGAGGCTCCATGAGAAAGAAGTCGCATAAGACGGGATCCGGTAGGACGCTGGCCTTTCTTCTAGGGGCGCTGGCTGGAGCGGCCGGCCTCACGTGGGCGTCGCGGGCGGACGCCTTGACGCTCTACGACCGGGGCGGCGTGAGGGCGAACCTCGATACGACCCTCTCCTATGGCTTGCAGTGGCGCGTGTTCGGGCGGGACGAGCGGCTGATCGGCGCCGGAAACGGCGGAGAAGCTGCGGGAGTGAATCACGACGACGGAGACCTCAACTACGACAAGGGGCTGGTGAGCAACCTGTTCAAGGTCATCTCCGAGCTCGACCTGCGGACGAAACGCGCCGGGCTCTTCCTTCGCGGTACCGCCTTCTACGACTTCGAGAACATGCACGGCGACCGGGAGCGATACGAGCTGAGCGACGAGGCCGAGGAACAGGTCGGGCGGGACGTCCGCCTCCTCGACGGTTATGTGTGGGGCGCCGCGGATCTCGGCCGCTTCCCCGTGCAACTGCGCGTCGGCGAACAGGTCGTGAACTGGGGCGAAAGCACCTTCATCGCCAACTCCATCGGGATCAACACGATCAATCCCGTCGACCTCTCGAAGCTGCGGACCCCGGGCGCCGAGCTGCGCGACGCTCTTCTCCCGGAAGGCCTCGTCTGGGGCTCGGTAGGCCTGACGAACAACGTCGGACTGGAAGGCCTCTACCTCTACGACTGGGAAGAGATGAAGTTCGACGAGCCCGGTACCTACTGGAGCTTCGCCGACTTCATCGGAGACGCGGGGCAGAAGGTGGTTCTCTCGAACATCCCCGACAACCTCGACGCCCCGGCGAACCAGACGTTCTTCGGGCTCGCCCGCGCCGGAGACAAGAAGCCGGACAAACAGGGCCAGTTCGGGGCCGCCCTCCGCTACACCGCCGACTGGCTGAAAAACACGGAGCTGTCCTTCTACTACCTCCGTTACCACAGCAAGGCGCCGACGCTCACGATTCGGAGCGGGACCGCGCAAGGCGAGGCCGCCGGCAACGCAGCGGCGGCGGCGGTCTTCGAGCAAGCCGGAGTCATTCCGGGCGCAGACCCTCAGGTCGACGCCCAGGCGCAGGCCGCCTTCCTCGATACGTTCATCAAAACGATGCGGTACCGGGCAGAGTACCAGGAGAACATCAACCTGTATGGACTGGGCTGGAGCACCGAGATCTTCGGCTGGGGCTTTCAGGGCGAGGTCTCCTACCGGCCCGACGTCGCCCTCCAGATCGAAGACACGGAGATCCTGACTGCTGCCCTCTCGTCCGTGGTTCCCGATTTCGGTGGGATCAACCAGGTCGGTTCTTTCGTCGGGCAATTCGAGACCTGGATGCCCTCCACGGTGAAGAGAGACATGACCCAGGTCCAATTCACGATCAGCAAGCTCCTCGGCGCGGTGCTCGGTGCGCAGGGTTCCGCCGTGCTGGCCGAGTTCGGCTGGCTCCACGTCCACGGCATGCCGGACAAGGACGAGGTGCGGCTCGAGACCTACGGCCCCTTCGGGACCGGGAATCCCGCGATCGCCGCCGCGTTCGGTCTTCGGCTCCACGACGCGGACTTCTTCCCCGACGCGGACTCCTTCGGTTACGTCCTGTTCGGAAAGCTCGACTACGAGAACCTCATCGGACCGGTCACCGTGTCGCCCAAGGTCGCCTGGTCCCACGATGTCCGCGGAACGAGTCCGAACGGTGGGCCCTTCCTCGAAGGCCGCAAGGCCATCACGCTCGGCCTGGAGGGACGCTACCTCCAGAACTGGACCGCAGAGGTGAGCTACACCAACTTCTTCGGGGCCGGCGAGCGGAACCTGCACAACGACCGCGACTTCATCGGCGTCAACGTGAAGTACTACTTCTAGGAAAGGAGTCTTCGGATGCTTAGACGAGCACTGATCGGTTCATTGCTCTCGCTCTTCTTGGCCGCGCACGCCGCCCCGGCCAAGATGTCGCCGGACGATATCGCCCGGCTCGGAAAAGACCTCACTCCCCTGGGGGCCGAGAAGGCCGGGAACAAAGAAGGGACGATCCCCGCCTGGGAGGGCGGCCTGACGAAGCCGCCGGCAGGCTGGAAGCCGGGGATGCACTACATCGACCCGTTCCCCGAGGACAAGCCGCTCTTCACGATCACCGCGGCCAACATGGACCAGTACGGGGACAAGCTCACGGCCGGCCAGAAGGCGATGCTGAAGGCGTACAAGACCTTCTACATGAACATCTATCCCACGCGCCGAACCGCCGCCTTCCCCCAGCGGTTCTACGAGGGGACGAAGAAGGTGGCCGCGAGCGTCGAGCTCGTGGGCGGCGGAAACGGCGTCATCCACGCGGTCAACGGGTTTCCCTTCCCGATCCCAAAGAATGGGACCGAGGCCATCTGGAATCTCATCCTCCGGCCCCACGGCCTCACCGGTTGGGAGGACCGAAGGCACGTCTCGGCCGCCGTGACGCGGAGCGGCGACTACGCCCTCACCAAGTTCCAGGACTGGGCCCAGGTCCACTACTGGGACGCCAGGACGACCGAGGCCAACCTGGACAATATCCTCTGGAGGTACAAGCAGAACATCCTCTCCCCGCCGCGGCAGGCCGGGCAGGTGCTGCTCCTCCACGAGACCGTCGACCAGCACAAGCAACCCCGCATGGCCTGGGTATACAACCCAGGCCAGAGGCGGGTGCGCAGGGCTCCCGAGTACGCCTTCGACAACCCGTGGGCCGGCTCGGACGGTCTGAAGACCATCGATTCGGTCGTCATGTTCAATGGGAGCCCGGAGCGGTACGACTGGAAGCTCGTCGGAAAGAAGGAGATGTACATCCCGTACAACGCCTACCGGCTGCAGAGCCCCAAGTACAAGTACAAGGACCTGATCAAACCCCTCCACATCAACCCCGAGCCGCTGCGTTACGAGCTCCACCGTGTGTGGATCGTGGAAGGGACCCTGAAGCCCGGCGCCAGACACATCTACAAGCGCCGGGTGATCTACCTCGACGAGGATAGCTGGTTCCCCGGCACGAGCGACGTCTACGACAACCGCGACCAGCTCTGGAGAGTGGGCGAGGACCACGGGCTCAATTACTACGACGTCCCCTTCGTGACCTACAACATGGAGCTCTGGTACGACCTCCAGTCGGGACGGTACTGCGTGGACTTCATGAGCAACGAAGAGCCGCCGTGGAACGTGGGCAAGGTCACGGATCCCGATGACTTCACGGTGGATTCGATTCGGCGGGAGGGCGTGAGGTAAGCAGAGACTACGCCGCGGAGACCTCGGCTGCCCCCTCACCGCCACCCCCTAGTAGCGTCCGGTGCGGCGGGTCCGTGCATCCCGCCGAGGGGCTGAATAGCAGGCAAGGGCTGCCAAACCGGACATGAGGCAAGGAGAGGAGAATGGGACCCTTGATTACGGTACCGAAGTTGCTTCGGTGGACGAAGCCGGCCGTGCGAGTGACCGCCGCGCTCACCCTGGCGCTCGCGGCCGGCCCCGCGACCACGGCCGAGCCCGGACGCTCGCTGAAGGCGCGGCTCGCAACCCGGTCTCTTCTCCTTGCCGGCGCGGCAGCCAAAGGACGACTCGTCGCCGTCGGCGAACGGGGTCACATCCTCCTCTCCGACGACAGCGGCCGCTCCTGGCGTCAAGCCGACGTGCCCACGACCGCCACCCTTACGGCGGTCCGGTTCCACGGCGAAAAGCTCGGCTGGGCCGTCGGCCACGACGAGGTCATCCTCCGCACCCGGGACGGGGGCGAGCACTGGGAGCGCGTGCGCTACGCGCCCGAGAAGGAACAGCCCCTCCTGGACGTCTGGTTTCAGGACGAGAACCGGGGCTTCGCCGTGGGAGCCTACGGCCTCTTCCTTGAGAGTGCGAACGGCGGCGCCACGTGGACCGAGCGCAAGGTCACGGGGGACGACCGGCACTTGAACCGGATCGTCCCGTCCGGCCCCGAGCGGCTCTACCTCGTGGGAGAGGCCGGCAAGACGCTCAGGTCCGACGACCGCGGCGCCACCTGGAAGGAGCTCCCTTCGCCGTACCAGGGCTCCTTCTACGGTGGGCTCCACCTCGGCGGCGAATCCCTGATGATCTTCGGCCTACGCGGCCACCTGTACCGCACCGAAGACGGCGGCAGGTCCTGGAAGGAAATCCGGACCGGAACCGACGGGCTCCTGAGCGACGCGGCGCTGCTTCCCGACGGGAGGATCGTCGTCGTGGGTACCTCGGGCGCCGTGCTCGTCAGCTCCGACAAGGGGCTCTCGTTCGCCCTGCAGCAGATCCCGGACAGGCACGGGCTTTCCGGTGTGCTCGCCGCTCCCGCCGGGACCCTCGTCGCGTTGGGCGAACGGGGAGCGGAAACTCTGCCCTTGGCCGCCGCCGCAAAACCCTGACGCAACGAAGGATGAAACGATGAAGCCCTCCACCGGACAACCCTCGGCTCTGCTCCTGCGCATCGAGGCGCTCATCTTCGGGCACCGGCGGTGGGTGCTCGGCATCTTCGCTGCGCTCACCGCGTTCTTCTGCTGGTCCGCGTTCCAGCTCCGGGTGGACGCGGGCTTCGCGAAGCTCCTACCGTTGAAGCACCCGTACATTCAGACCTTTCTCAAGTACCAACAGGACTTCGGGGGTGCGAACCGCGTGCTCGTCGCGTTGATGGCGAAGGACGGCGACATCTTCACCCCGGAGTTCCTCGACGCGCTGCGCCGGGCGACGGACGACGTCTTCTTCGTCCCCGGCGTGGATCGCAGTCACGTGAGCTCGCTCTGGACGCCCGACGTGCGGTACCGCGAGGTGACCGAGGAAGGGCTCGCCGGCGGCAACGTGATCCCCGCCGATTACCAGCCCGACGCCAAGGGCGTCGAGCAGGTCCGCAAGAACGTCCTCCGGTCGGACGCGATCGGACGGCTCGTGGCCAACGACTACAAGGGCGCAATCATCAGCGCCGACCTCGTCGACGTCGACCCCGGCACGGGAGAGAGGCTCGACTACATCAGGGTCGCCCACGACCTGGAGAAGATCCGGAAGAAGTACGAAAAGGGCAACGTAGAAGTCCACATCATCGGCTTCGCCAAGATGATCGGCGACATGGCCGACGGCGCGGCGAGAGTCATGCTTTTCCTCGGGGTGACGTTCCTCATCACCGCCGTGCTCGTCTACCGGTACACGCGCTCCCTCTCCCGAACGGTGGTGCTGCTCCTCTGCGCGGTCACGGCCGTCATCTGGCAGGTGGGGCTCCTCCACGTCCTCGGGTTCGGGATAGACCCCATGGGGATGCTCGTGCCGTTTCTCGTCTTCGCCATGGCGGTGAGCCACGGAGTGCAGAAGATCGTCACCGCCGAGGCGGAGATCTACGAGGGCGCCAACTCCCTGGACGCTGCGCGGGGCGCCTTCCGCAAGATGTTCGGCTCGGCGCTGGCCGCGCTCGCGACCAACGTGGCCGGATTCCTCACGATCCTTCTGATCGATGTCCGGATCATCCAGGAGATGGCGCTCACGGCTACGCTCGGGGTCGCGATCATCATCGTCACCGACCTGGTGCTCCTGCCCGTGGCCCTCTCCTACGCCGGGATCAGCCGCTCGTACCGCGAGAAGCTCCAGGACCGCTCCAAGGCCATGGAGCCGTTCTGGCGCGTCGTCTCCAAGGTGGCGGAGCCCCGCTCCGCTTCTGCCGTGATTTTCGTGGCGCTCGCGCTTCTCGTCTTCGGGATCTGGAAGGGAGAGGAGATCCAGGTGGGCGACGTGCTCCGGGGCGTGCCGGAGCTTAGACCCAAGTCGCGCTACAACGTGGATACCCAGGCGATCTCGGACCACTTCTCGATCGGCGTGGACATTCTGACCGTCTTCGCCGAGACGAAGCCAGAAGGTTGCATGGACCCGGAGGTCATGGGGGCCATCGACCGGTTCGAGTGGCACATGCAGAACGTGGAGGGCGTGCACGCCGCCGTGAGCCTGCCGAGCGTCGTTAAGATCGTCACGTCGGGCTGGAACGAGGGAAGCCTGAAGTGGAGAGTGCTGCCGCGGGGACAGCATCTCCTCGCTCAGGCGCTCGGCTACATCCCGACCTCGAGCGGGCTCTTGAACCGAGACGCGAGCGTGCTGCCGGTGTACCTCTTCACCGCGGACCACAAGGCCGAGACGATCGAGCGGGTGCTGTCAGAGGCCAAGGCCTTCGACAAGACCCACGGGAACGAGAAGGTCCGGTTCCGCCTCGCCGGTGGCAACGTGGGCGTGATGGGCGCCACGAACGAGGAGGTGGCCGCCGAGCACTACCCGATCCTCCTCTGGGTCTTCGCCGCCGTGATCTTCGTGAGCGTGGCGAACTTCCGCTCCTGGCGGGCGACGCTCTGCATCGTCGTACCCCTCGCGATCGTGTCGATGCTCGGCTACGCGCTGATGGCTCTGCTGAAGATCGGCCTCAAGGTAAACACGCTCCCGATCATCTCGCTGGGGGTAGGCGTCGGGGTGGACTACGCCATCTACATCTACGGCCGGCTGGAGGTCTACCTGGCCCAGGGCAAGTCGCTGCGCCGGGCCTACGAGCTCGCGCTGGACGTCAACGGGAGCGGAGTCGTGCTCACCGCCACCACGCTCGCGATCGGCACCGCGATGTGGATCTTCTCGCCGCTCAAGTTCCAGGCGGACATGGGCATCCTTCTTACCTTCCTGTTCGTGGTGAACATGATCGGCGCCTTGTTCCTCACCCCGGCGCTGGCGAGCTGGCTCTTGCCGGCGCGCATGGACCAGGAACCGGCTGCGAGCCCCGCGGCTGAGCCCGTGCCGGCCGAAAACGCACTAGGAACCGAATGATGAAGATCTTCGTCTGCTACGACGGATCCCGTGAGGCGGACGCGGCGATCGAAGAGGCGGCGCGGTTCGCCGGAAGGTTTGGGGGAACGGTGACGGTGGCGACGTCTATCCGCGCGGAAGAGGGCCCGGACGCGGCCCCTGCCCGGACAGGGCTCGAGAGGGCAAAGGCGCTGCTCGAACGCGCGGGCGTCCCCTGCCAGGCGAGGCTCCTCGCGAGGGGCCTCTACCCGGGCGAAGACCTCGTGCTCTGCGCGAGCGAAGAGCAGTCGGACCTCGTCGTCGTCGGCGTGAAGAACCGCTCCAAGCTCGGGAAGCTGGTCCTCGGCTCGGTGACCCAGTACGTGATGCTCAACGCCCGCTGCCCCGTGCTCGGAGTGAAGTAGCAACCCGCCCCAACCCGGCCGGAACCGCTGGCCCGCCTCCCTCCCGCGGCCTCCGGTTCCGGCTTCTTTTTCCCGGGTGTAGCGCGGCTCCTCGTGCCGATGATGCTCTCTCTCCTTCAACCTCCGAACATCGGGGTCTTCGCCCACCCCTCCTCGAAGGGCGAAACGAAGTCGAACCGCGCCGTGATCGACTGCCACCGCCAGCGGCCGTCCCTCTTCACGAAGGTGTCCTCGTAGCGCCCCTGGATCCAGAGCGCCCTGTTCGAGCCGCGTGAGGTCGAGGGGCAGAAGAAGTACCAGCGGCCCGTGGCCGAGCTCCCCGCGACTTCGATTACCTGGTTGGCGACCATGTGGGCCGCGTAGGAGACGAAGGAGTGGGAGACCTCTTTGAAGAATCTCGCCACCTCGACCTTTCCGCGGTAGACGCCGAAGGCTCCGAAGTCGAGCCAGGCGTTCTCGTCGAAGTGCTCGAGGAGCTCGTCCCAGACCGCGGGATTCCGATAGGCGGCGTCCGCCAGGCTGCAGTAGAGGGCCTTGAGCTTGCCGACCGCATCGACGTCTTCCAGCCTCTGGAGTCTCGGTTCAAGGTCTTCAGACATGGCTCCTCCTGGAGGCGCGCTCCTGCATCGCCTGAACGAAGCCGGCGTAGTACTCGCCGACCTTGGGCTCGGCGAGGATCTCGGGGTTCTTGACCAGGGCCTGCCGGCGACCGAGAAACCAGCGACCCTGCCGCTTCTCGAGGAGGTCGCGATACTCGCCTACGAGGGTGACGTAGACCCTCTCGGGCCGGGAGAGGAGCACGGCGAACTGACAACGGGCCTCGGCCCGGCTGCCGTTCACCTCCACCACGTGGTTCGTCATCAGGTGCTGTCCGCCGGGAAGGTGCTGCGACACGGCGGCGGCGAGCTCTTTGAGTTCCGAGCGCCCCTGGAACACGAGGCCCCCCTCCTCCCAGACCCAGGCGCCGTCTTCGGCGAAGATTTCGGCGAAGGCTTCCACGTCGCCGACGTCGATCGTCAGCGCGTAACGCGCGAGAACCTCCAGGATCGCAAGCTTCTCCGCGTGCAGGCGCAACTGCTCCAAGTCGTCCATTCCAGGCTCCTTTCCAAGCCGAAGAAGACGGCGGGTTGGGTCGAGCGGACCCGCTCGACCCAACCTCTGACTGCCTGAACCACCAGCGCACGAGAGGTCTTTGCCAAGCAAGCCGCCGACTCTGCGGGCGGCAACCTCCTCTCGCCGAAGGACGCCCGGGCTGAGTTCAGCCTCGCCCGGTCTACTTCCCCTTCTCGTGCCAATACTTCGGCTTCATCCCGATGCGCTCGATGTACTTCTGGGGAACTTTGGAGCCGTCCTTGTAGAAGTGGAGGATGCAGGGCTCGCCGGGGAGCTTCTTTCGTTCGGCGATGACGATGTTCTGGGCGTGATCGCCGCTCAGCATATTGGACCAGATCTCCACCCAGCAGCAGTGCGCGCAGTAGACGGGAACGTCCTCATCGCCCCACGTGTGCGGGCCCGCCTTCTTGAAGCGCGCGAAGCCGAAGGTTCCGTCGTACGCGCCCTGATCGATGAGGAAGCCCCCGCTGCCGCAGTGCCCGAAGGTGACCACGAACTTGTCGTCCTCCTCCTCGATCTTCAGCCCCGGAATCATCGAGTGGTGCCGCAGGATTCCGTCCACCCAAGACTCCATGTAGGCCTTCATCCCGACCTCCTTGCGCACCCGCTCGTGCTAGAGGAGGGGCAGGAAGTAACTCTCTTTGAGCGCCTCCCGGGCGGCGTCTTCGCCGTAAGTCTTCAGGATATGGGAGAGGAGCGAGGTCACCCAGTAGACGTAGTGGTCATGAATCCAGTGCTTGGTTTCCTCGCTGCGCCGGCACCAGTGCTTGGCCTTCTCGACGTCGCCCTTCTCCAAGGCCTCGAGGGCCATTTCGATGTGCCCCCGCGAGAACTCGGCCAACTCGGCATCGGTGAACAGACGTTTCGGCTCCGACATGCGCCTCTCCTTTGCTGGTGCGGTTGAGCCGCTCGGGCTAGGGCCGAGCAAGCAGGTGAAGGGTCATGCTTCCAGCCTCGTCCTCGGCAGTCGCGACGAGCCCGATCCGGGCGGCTTGGACCTGTCGCTGCCTCGCCTCGCCCCTGAGCTGGACGACCACGTCGTGCATCTGAGCCAGGCCCGTGATCCCGGGGACGTGACCTCGCCCCGCGAGACCTCCACCCGTGTTCACGGGGATTCTTCCCCCCAGGGCCGTCGCGCCCGAAGCGGTGAACGCACCGCTCCTTCCGCGCGGGCAGAGCCCCAACGCCTCGAGCGCCTCGAGCTCCGCAAACGCCGTCGAGTCGGTGAGCTCCGCAACGTGGACCTGCTCCACGGGAACGCGGGCCGCTTCGAAGACGCGCCGGGAGAGAAAGGCGCAGGAGGCTTCCGGTTCCGCGCGGTCGATTGGGCCCGCAACCGAACTCAAGACGCGCACGGGCCGGCTCTTGCCGAGCCGGCTGAGGAAACGGCGGGAGCAGAGGAGGACGGCAGCGGCTCCCTCTAGGAGAGGAGCGCACATGGCGCCGGTCTTCGAGGTCGCGAACGAGTACAGCCGAAGCTTCCCCGGAGCCCGCGGCGAAGAACGCCCCTTCTACGCTGGTGCGGGAGAGCCCCGCGTCCAGGAGCGCGAGGTTCGCAGCACGGTCGGCCATGCTCCGGAGCGAATCGTTCGGGAACCTGCCGAACCGAAGATGACCTGCTCCGATGACGAACACCTCGCCCATCCGG
>JACRCS010000657.1 GCA_016218905.1 Deltaproteobacteria bacterium | reverse complement strand
GTGGGAGCGGCCCCCTGGCTTCGCCGGGCATAGCCGGCTTCGCCAGGCGGCGCCTGGCCGCGACATCGGGCGAAGCCCGATGGGGGCAGCTGCACCGGATGGCCCTCCGGGCCGGATCGCGGGCTGGAGCCCGCTCCCCACAGGGGAGTTTCTTCGTAGACTCCGTCGGGGCGAGGCCCCGAAAGGATCAGAAATGGCAGGGGTACGCGAGTTATTCGACCTCTCCGGCAGGGTTGCCCTGGTGACCGGAGGCAGCGGCGGCCTGGGGCGCGTCTTCTGCGAGAGCCTGGCCGAGGCGGGCGCGGACGTGTGCCTCACGTGGCAATCGGACGCCGAGGGCGCGGAGGAAACGGCGGCGCGGGTGAGACGGTGCGGCCGGCGCGCTCTCGCGGTCCGAGGGGACGTCAGCGATCCGGCGGACGTGGAGCGGGTCGTGGCCGAGACGACCGCGGCCTTCGGGCGGATCGACGTCCTCGTCAACAACGCGGGCATCAACGTCCAGCCGGCCAAGATCGCCGACATGCCCATCGAGGACTGGGACCGGGTCCTCGGCGTCAACCTGAGAGGCGTCTTCCTGTGCACGCGGGCGGTGCTCCCGGCGATGGTGAAGCAGGCCAGGGGCAACATCATCAACATCGCTTCCGTCCTCGGGCTCAGGCCCTTCCTCGAGATCGGCGAGGTGATGCCCAACTTCCCCTACGGGGTGGCCAAGGCCGGCGTGATCCGCCTGACGAAGGAGCTCGCCGCCCAGTACTCCCTCCAGGGCATCCGGGCGAACTGCATCGCGCCGGGGTGGCACCGCGGAACGCGGCTCAGCGCGGGGTGGCGCCAGACCGCCTGGGGCGAGGAGGAGCGCCGGAAGTACGAAGAGGGGATCGTCCGGATCACCGCGATGGGCAGGCGGGGGGAACAGGAAGAGCTCAAGGGGCTCCTCGTCTACCTGGCGTCGGACGCGTCGAGCTACATGACCGGCCAGGTGCTGGTCTCGGACGGAGGCATCTGCCTCTGAGAGGCGCGGAGGCGGCAGCGACCGCCGGTGCGACCGGCTCGCTTGCCGAGTCTTCGAGGGTTCAGCGACCTGTTCCGTCGGGAGGAGGTTCCCGCATGGGCCAAAGAGCAGAGTCGTTCGACGTGGTCGTCGTCGGGGCGGGGCCCGCCGGCGCGGTGACCGCGAAGAGGTGCGCGGAAGCGGGCCTCAAGACGGTGATCCTCGAGAGGAAGCCCCTGCCCAGGGAGAAGGTGTGCTCGGGCCTGCTCTTCGGCCGGGAGGCCCGGGAGCTGGTCCGGCAGGAGTTCGGCGCCCTCCCGACGGAGGCGATCCTCGCCCACTTGGCCGGGGCCGTGCTCGTCGTGCCGGGGGTCGGGAGGGAGACCATCCTCTCGGAGACCCCGATCACCTGGAGGAGGGACCTCGACTCCTGGATGGTCGGGAGCGCGAGAGAGAGGGGCGCCGAAGTCCGCGCTTCGGCGCGGGTCGTGGACGTCGTGATCGACGGGGACCGCTGCCGGACGGTGCTCGCCGAGGGGCGGGCGCGCCGGGAGCTGGTTTCGAGGTTCGTGGTCGGAGCGGACGGGCCCGCCTCCATCGTGCGGAGGCGCCTCTTCCCGGAGCTGCGGGTGACGTACACGACGTCCACCCGGGAGTGCTTCGAAGGCTGGCTCCACCTGGACAAGGAGTACTCCTACGTCGTGTTCCCGAGGGAGCGGTACCGGCCGAACTTCTGGATCAACCCCAAGGGCCCCCTCTTCACGGTCGAGGGGGCGCTCCGGGAGCTGAAGGCCGAGGTCGGGAGCTTCCTGGCCGAGGCGGGCTTCGACGGCCGCAGGCGCCTCTGGAGCGACGGCTGCGTCAGCCGCCCGGTGCCCCTCTTCGAGCACCTCCGGACCGGCCGGGCGGCCGCGGCCAAAGGGAACGCCGTGCTGGTGGGAGACGCCGCGGCGCTGAAGATCCCGCTCAGCGGCGAAGGGATCGGGGCGGCGCTGCGGAGCGGGATCCTGGCGGCCAGGTCGATCGTCGAGTCGATTCGCACGGGCCGCAGGCTCGAACCGGTCTACACCGAGAAACTGACGCCGATGTTGAAGGCCCTCGGCTCTTCCTACGAACTCGTGGAACGGCTCGAGAGGGAGAAGGGGCTCGGGTTCCTGAAGGCCGTCACCAGGGCCTTCGAGGCCTCGATGAGGTTTTCCGAGTCCTCCTACTGAACAGAGAGGAGATCGCCATGTTCATCCGATCCACCGGCTTAGGCCGAACGCTCCTGACCTGCCACGTCGCGAAGATCGAGGTCACGGACATCGTCCCCTCCACCCTGGAGGAGCCCAAGGGCGGACAGAAGGAACCGATGCGTCTGCTCATGACCATCCAGACGACGGATCCCGTCAATTGGACGGTCCGCGGCTTCGTGGAGCCCGGCGACCTGCGCCGCATCCTCAAGGCCGCGCTGAGGCCCTCGGTCATCCTGACCGGCCTCAAGTTCCTGCTCTCCGGAGGCGGCTCGAAGAAGCCCTCCCCGGAAACAGCCAAGGCCCCGGCCGTCGCGCAGCCCGAGCCGAATCGGGCCGGCGCCTGAGGCGGGCGGGCAAGGCAGTCCTCATCCCGAAGGGAGAGCTTCCGTGATGGGCAAGAAGATCCAGTTCGTAGACCAAACCATACGCGATGCTCAGCAGAGCCTCTGGGGGTTCCTGATGAGCACGGAGATGATCACTCCGATCGCTCCGATCATGGACGAGGTCGGCTACAAGGTCGTGGCCACGGTCGGGGGGAACGGGTACGTCGTCCAGTCCCGCTACTACGGTGAAGACCCGTGGGAGCGCATCCGGCTCGTCTCGAGAGCGCTGTCCCGGACGCCGATGCGCGGGTCCTACATGACCGCGAGCCTCGCCTCCTTCGACGTCGACACGCCGAGGGACGTGATCGCGCTCTGGATCCGGCGGTCGGTGGCCAACGGGGTAAAGGGCTTCTGGATCTGCGACTACCAGAACGACACGGAGAGCTTCTACCACTTCGGGAAGCTCGCGAAGGAACTGGGGGCCGAGGTCGTGACCTCCCTCATGTACACCTCCAGCCCGGCCCACGACGCGGCCCACTGGGCGAAGAAGACCCGGCAGATCGCCGAGCTGAAGGAGTACGTCGACTCCATCATGATCGAGGACGCGAGCGGGGTTCTGACTCCGGAGAGCACGCGGGGCTTCCTCGCCACGGTGAAGGAGCACTGCGACGGCATCCCGCTCGAGTTCCACATGCACTGCAACTCCGGGCTGGCGCCCCTCTGCTACCTCGAGGCCATCCGGATGGGGGTCGAGACGGTGCACACGGCGGTCGCTCCGCTCGCCAACGGCACCTCCCTGCCCTCCACCGAGAGCATCCTGCGCAATGCGCGGCGCCTCGGCTACGCCGCGGACGTGGACGAGGGCGCGCTCGAGGCCGTGTCCTCGCACTTCCGAAAAATCGCGGAGGAACGGGGGTTCCCGATCGGAACTCCCGAGGAGTACGACCTCTTTCACTACGAGCACCAGGTGCCCGGCGGGATGCGCTCCAACCTGAAGCGCCAGCTGAAGGAACTCGGCATGGAGCACCGGTTGGACGAAGTGCTCGAAGAGGTGGTGCACGTCCGCAGGGACCTCGGCTACCCCGTCATGGCGACGCCGTTCTCCCAGATCGTCGGCGTCCAGGCGGTGGAGAACGTCGTGTCCGGCGAGCGCTACCAGCGGGTCCCGGACACGGTGGTCAAGTACGTGATGGGCTTCTACGGAGAGCCGGCGGCGCCGATCGACCCGAACGTCCGGGACCGCATCCTCGAGCTGCCCGAGGCGAAGAAGCTCCGGGAGTGGCAGCCCACCAACCGGTACCGCCCCCTCGAGGAGCTCCGCCGCGAGGTCGGGCCGGAGCTCACCGATGACGAGCTCCTCCTCAGGATCCTGATCCCGGGCAGGAGCGCCGCGGCGGGCAAGGCGAAGGCGCGACCCCCGAGCGCTCCGCCCGTGGCCAAGGGGCAGCCCGCCCTCCCCTCTGCCTTCCCCATGGCCTTCGAGGTGGAGGTGGACGGAGAGGTCTTTGACGTGAAGATCACGCCGGCGGGAGAGACCGCGGCGGCACCGTCCCCGGGGAGCCCGGAGCCCAGGAAGACGAAATCGGACTCGCCCGGCGCGGTGGTTGCGGGCATGGGCGGGATGGTCGTCTCCATCAAGGCCCGATTGGGCGAGAAGGTGAACCCGGGCGACCCGATCGCCACGATCGAAGCCATGAAGATGCTCCGCGACGTCGCCGCGCCCCACGGCGGGGTGGTGGAGGAGATCCTCGTCTCGGACGGCGACATGGTGGACCCCGAGCACGTCCTGATGGTCGTGGGGCTCCCATGAAGAAGCTCCTGGTCGCCAACCGCGGCGAAATCGCCGTCCGCGTGATGCGCGCCTGCCGCGAACTCGGGATCCCCTCGGTCGCCGTGTACTCGGAAGCCGACGCGGACGCCCTCTTCGCCCGGTACGCCGACGAGGCCTACTGCGTCGGCCCGCCTCCCGCGTCCCGGAGCTACCTGGACGCGGGGAAGCTGATCGCGACCGCGAAGGCGTGCGGCGCCGACGCGATCCACCCGGGTTACGGCTTCCTCGCCGAGAACCCGGCCTTCGCCGATGCCTGCGCAGCAGCCGGGATCAAGTTCGTCGGCCCGTCGAGCCGCGTGCTCGAGCTCATGGGCAGCAAGGTGGCCGCGCGCAAGGTGATGAGGGACGCGGGCGTCCCCGTGGTGCCCGGGACGCAGGATGCCGTCGCGGACGTCGCGGAGGCGCGCCGGATCGCCCGGGAGATCGGCTACCCGGTCATCGTGAAGCCCTCCGGGGGCGGCGGCGGGATCGGCATGACGGTCGTGAACGACGAGAGCGAGCTCGAGCGGGCGATCGAGGCCTCGCAGACCATCGCGCGGGCGACCTTTGGCCTCGCGGACGTCTACCTCGAGAAGTACATGGGGCGCCCACGGCACATCGAGATCCAGGTCCTCGGCGACTCCCACGGCAACGCCGTCCACCTCGGGGAGCGCGAGTGCAGCATCCAGCGGCGCCACCAGAAAGTGATCGAAGAGGCGCCGTCGCCGGCCCTCACCCCTCGGCTGCGCAAGCAGATGGGGGAGGCCGCCGTCACCGCCGTCCGGGCGCTCGGCTACGAGGGCGCGGGCACCCTCGAGTTCCTCTTCTCGGACGGGAAGTTCTACTTCATGGAGATGAACACCCGGGTCCAGGTGGAGCATCCGGTCACGGAGATGATCACCGGCGTGGACATCGTCAAGGAGCAGCTCCGCGTCGCCGCCGGCCACCCGCTTAGCCTGCGCCAGAGGGACGTCCGGATGAGCGGCTCGGCCATCGAGTGCCGCATCAACGCCGAAGACCCTTCGGCCGACTTCGCTCCGGCGCCCGGCAAGCTCAGGGACTACTCCGCCCCGGGAGGGATCGGGGTCCGGGTGGACTCCGGCGTGTACGGGGGCTACACGATCCCCCCCTTCTACGACTCCATGATCGCGAAGCTCGTCGTCTGGGGCAGGGACCGCGCCGAGGCCGTCGCGCGGATGAAGCGGGCGCTCTACGAGTACGTGCTCTCCGGGACGGCGAACAACGTGGCGTTCCACCGGGCGGTCATGGAGAACCCCCGCTTCGTAGCGGGAGAGCTCGACACGCACTTCATCGAGAGAGAGACCTCGCTCCTCGCGGAGATGGCCCGGATCGCCGGCGCGGAGACCCCGTTGGGGGACCGGCTCCCGAGAGCGGCAGGGGCGAAGGCCCGGATCGCCGCCGTCGCGGTTGCCGCCGCGATCGCCCGAATTCACGCAGTCCCGTCCTGAAACGCTTCCGGAGGCAACCATGAGAGGCAAGAAGACCATCGTGCTCCTCGGCACGTTTGACACGAAGGCCCAGGAATTCCTCTACGCGAAGAACCTCATCGAGAAGGAGCACTTCGCCGTCCTGAGCGTGGACGTGGGGACCGGCGCGCGCGGCCGGCTGCTCTTTCCTCCGGACTTCTCGCGGGAGGAGGTCGCCCGGGCCGCCGGCACCACCCTCGAAGAGATCCTCGCCTTGGGCAAGGCCGGCCAGGAGATCCGGATCATCGAGCTCATGGCGGAAGGCGCCGTCCGGATCTGCCGGTCGCTCCACGACGAGGGGAGGCTCGACGGAGTCCTCTCCCTGGGCGGGACCATGGGGACGAACCTCGGCACGAAGGTGATGCGAGGCCTGCCCTTCGGCGTCCCCAAGGTCATGCTCTCCACCGTGGCGTCGGGAGATACCGCGCCCTACGTGGCGACAACGGACATCGTGATGATCCCGTCCATCGCGGACATCGCCGGCCTGAACCGGATCACGGAGGTGACGCTGACCCAGGCGGCCTCCGCGATCATGGGGATGGCGGCGGCCGCGAAGCCGAGCTCCTCTAACCGTCCCCTGGTCGGGATCACGACCCTGGGCGGCACGACCAACTGCGCCCTCCAGGCGAAGAGCCGCCTGGAGGCGCGGGGGTACGAGGTCGTCATCTTCCACTCCAACGGGATGGGCGGGAAGGCGATGGAAGAGATGATCGCCCAGGGCCTCATCTCGGCGGTGTTCGACCTCTCCACCAACGAGGTGGTCGACCACCTCTACCAGGGGTGGAGCGACTCGGGGCCGACCCGTATGGAAGAGGCGGGCCGACGGGGGATCCCCCAGCTCATCGCGCCGGGCAACATCGACCACATCATCTACTCCTCTCCGGAGAAGATCCCGGAGCGGTTCAGGAAGCAGCACGTGCACGTCCATGCGCAGGGCATCAACGTGCTGCGGACGAAGAAGAACGAGATGATCGAAGTCGCCAGGTGCATGGCTGACAAGATCAATAGGGCCTCGGGAGAGGCCGCCGTCCTCGTTCCCTTGAAAGGGCTCTCCGTCCTGGATCTCGTGGAGAAGGAGTTCGACGATCCGGAGGCCAACGCCGCCTTCACCCGGACCCTCAAGGAACATCTCAAGCCGGGAGTGGAGGTCAAGGAGGTCGACGTCCACGTGACCGAGACTTCGTTCGGCGACGTGGGGGCGGAGATGCTCATCCGCCTGATCGAGCAGGCGGAAGGCGGCGCGCCCGCGGCGTCCGGGCTACCGGGGTAGGCCGGTGCGACTCGTCGTCCTCGACCTCGACCGGAGGCGGGGACGGTTCAGCGAGTGGGGCTTCGAACGCGTGGAGTGGACCAGACCATGGCGAGGAGGAGAGGGCAGATGGGCGAGACAGACACGCCTCTCGTACTGGGAGAGCTGATCCGGGACCGGGCACGAACTCTGGGGCAGAAGGTATTCCTCCGCTTCAAAGACCAGAATTACACGTACGAGGACATGGACCGCCTCTCCAACCGGTGCGCCAACGCCTTCCTGGGCTTGGGGCTGGGGAAGGGCGACAAGGTGAGCCTCATGCTCCCGAACTGTCCCGAGTTCATCCACCTCTGGTTCGGCGCGGCGAAGATCGGGGCCGTGGAGGTCCCGGTCAACACGTCCTTCAAGGGCGAGTTCCTGAGGCACATCGTGGACCAGTCGGATTCCAAGGTGCTCGTGGTCGCTGCCGAGTTCCTGGACCGGGTCCAGCTGATCCAAGACGAGCTCAAGAAGCTGCAGCACCTCGTCGTGGTGGGGGACGCGTCCCAGAGGGGCGCCGACCGGCTGCGGCTTCGGCCGGTGAGGTACGACGACTTCATCCGGGCGTCCGAGGCGCCGGTGGACGTCGCCGTGGCGCCTTCGGACCCCCACTGCATCATCTACACCTCGGGAACGACGGGTCTCTCGAAGGGGGCGCTGAACCCGCACAAGATGTGGATCGTCGTCGCCCAGAAGATGCTCGAGTGCCGCGAAGGGACGAAGGACGACGTCTTCTACACCTTCCTGCCCCTCTACCACATGAATGCCCAGGTCCTCACGACCATCACGGCGCTTCTGGCCCGGGCCGAGATGGTCCTCTCGGACAAGTTCAGCGCGTCCCGGTTCTGGGACGACGTCCGGCGCTGCGGCGCAACGCAGTTCAACTACCTCGGCGCCGTGATCCCGATCCTCGCGAAACAGCCGGAGCGGCCGGACGACTCGGACAACCCCGTGCGGATCGCCTTCGGGGCCGGGTGTCCCCCGGCCGTCATGGAGCAGGTGGAGCGGCGCTTCGGGATCACGTGCATGGAAGGCTTCGGGATGACCGAGATCGGCATCCCCATCCACGTCCGGTTGAACGACCGGAGGCCCGGCACCTGCGGCAAGCCGCTCGACATCTACGAGATCGACCTCGTGGACGACGGGGACGTTCCGGTGCCGGTCGGCGAGCCGGGCGAGATCGTCTTCCGGCCCAAGGAACCGTACACGATGATGACCGAGTACTACAACATGCCGGAGAAGACGCTGGAGGCCTTCCGAAACCTCTGGTTCCACACCGGCGACTTGGCCAAGAAGGACGCGGACGGCTACTACTACTTCGTCGACCGGAAGAAGGACGCGCTACGCCGGAGAGGGGAGAACATCTCCTCCTTCGAGGTGGAGCGCGCCATCAACAGCCATCCCGCGGTGCTCGAGTCGGCCGCCGTGGCGGTCCAATCGGAGCTGGCCGAGGACGAGGTCAAGATCTGCGTCGTCCTGAAGCCCGGCTGCACTCTCTCGCCCGAAGCGCTGATCGAGTACGCCGTGGACCGGATGCCGTACTTCGCGGTGCCCCGGTTCGTCGAGTTCCTGGACACCCTGCCGAAGACCCCCACGGAGCGCACGCAGAAGTACCTGCTCAAGCAGGCGGGCATCACCCCGAACACCTGGGACCGTGAAAAGGCGGGCGTGAAGGTGGCGCGCTCGTAGCCCGCACCGATCTTTTCTGAGCTTTCGGATTTGCTGGAGGAGTGAACTCCCGGCGCGCTCTGGCGGCCGGAAACGGACAGGAGGTTCACATGGTCGGGTGCCGCACGTCCCCTTGGAAAGCACTCCTTGCAGGGCTCTGCCTTACGGTCATCGGTCTCGGCGCGAGCCCTTCGCGGGCAAACCTGCCCTTCGCGGGGCAGCACTATCCCAACGGGGCCGAGGACTTCCTCTCCGGGGCGCTGCCTCCGCCGGGCTTCTACATCAAGGACTACCTGGCTTCGGTGCAGAAGTTCAGGCTCACCGACGACGACGGCAAGAAGGTTCCGGTCGACCTGAAGGTGAACCTTACCGTCGCCGTGCCGCGCTTCATCTGGATGACGCCCGTCAAGATCCTGGGCGGCAACCTGGGGGGCTACGCTGTCTTCCCACTCTACTGGTCCGACGTCCGGTCCAACGCCCTCGGCATCGACTCCCGGGACTCGGGGCTGGGGGACATCCCCTGGGCGCCGCTCATCGCCTGGCACTTCGGCCCGAGCTTCCACGTCGCGTTCGCCGAGGAGGTCGTCGTTCCAACCGGGAACTACCGTGGGGGAGATCCCGCGTCCCAGATCCTGAGCAAGAATCATTGGACCTTCGAGACCATCCTCGCCGCCACCTATATCTGGAGGGGCCTCGATCTTTCGGTCAAGGCCATGTACGACGTCAACACCAAGAACGACGACTACACGCTCGGAGTGCCGGGCGTAGGCGCCTTCGAGGGAGAGCTGAAGCCCGGCCAGGAGTTCCACTTCGACTGGGCGCTCAGTTACGCCCGAACCGAGACGCTCCGGTACGGCATCTCGGGGTACGCCTACTGGCAGGTCACCAAAGACGAGTTCACGAGCGACGCCATCGGCACCGTCAAGGGCGACAAAGGGCAGATCTTCGCAGCGGGTCCCACGATCAAGTACTGGCCCAATCAGGGTCGATTCAGTGCCACCCTGAAGCACCAGCGGGAGTTCGGGGCCAAGAACCTGCCGGAAGGGCAGTTGACCTGGCTGAACCTGATCTGGGCCTTTTGACCCAAATGCGAGAGGGCTGATTCGATCTTACCCGATCCATTGACCCACCCCCTTCCGGGGCTATAGTGACGGGTCTCCGTCACTCGCGCATCGCCGGTTCGTGAGAGGTTTCGGAGCACCGGCGTCAGGATCGGGGAGCTTGGGATGGGAGTCGCGGAGGCTCGCGCTGGTACTCACGTCGAAGTGCGCCGCGTCCGCGCGGTGCACACGGCGGTGGCAGGGAGGGCGCGGTTCCGGGTCGAAGGCCTGCACAGTTCCGGGGACTTCGGGCGGCGCCTGGAAGAGCGGTTCCGCGTCCTGGGCGGCTTCAGTTACGTCTCTGCGAACGCTCTCACGGGCAACGTGCTCCTTCGCTACAACTCCGGGCGAACGGCCGAGGACGTGGCGGAGCTCCTGGAAGCCGTCGTGGCGGAGCTCTTCGCCGGCTCTTCGGTCCCGGCCTGTGCGCGAACGCAAGCGGAGCCGCCGAGGACGCGGGGCCCGGCACCGGGCCCCGCTGCCGCCGAGCCCCAGCCCGAGGCCGTCTGGCACGGCAAAGGCCGGAAGGAAGTGTTGCGCGAGCTCGGCAGCACCAAGCTGACCGGGCTCACCGAGGAGGCGTGGCGCGAGAAGTGGGAGCGCTACGGCGCCAATTTGCTCCCCGAGTCGGTTCCCCGCTCGGGGCTCTCGATCTTCCTGGGACAGTTCCGGTCCACGCCGGTGGCGCTCCTCGGCGGGGCCGCGGTCCTCTCCGCGGCCACGGGCGGGCTGGCGGACGCCGTCGTCATCCTCGGCGTAGTCGTCCTCAACGCCGCGATCGGCTACGCTACCGAGAGCCAGTCCGAGCGGGTCATCCACTCCTTGAAACGGCTCGTCAGGCCCACCGCCGCCGTGGTCCGGGGGGGCTCGGTCTGCGAGCTGCCGGCCGAAGAGGTGGTCCCCGGGGATATCCTCGTCCTGCGTCCGGGGAGTTACGTGGCGGCCGACGCCCGCGTCCTCGAAGCGAACCGCCTGACGATCGACGAATCCGCCCTGACCGGCGAGAGCATGCCCGTCGCGAAGAACTGCCGCCGCCTCCTGGATGCCCAGGTCCCGCTCGCGGATCGCTCGAACATGGTCCACATGGGGACGTTGGTCACGGGCGGCCAGGGTCTCGCCGCAGTAGTCGCTACGGGCCGCTTCACCGAGATGGGGCGCATCCAGGTGCTCGTCGGCGAGGCCGAGTCGCCCGAGACCCCGATGGAGCGGCAGCTTCGCCTCATGGGCAACCAGCTCGTGCTCGTCTTGGGGGCGGTCTGCGCCGGTGTCTTCGGAATCGGGCTCCTGCGAGGCTACGGCTTCCTCGAGATGGTCAGGAGCGCCATCTCGCTGGCCGTCGCCGCCGTTCCGGAGGGACTCCCCACCGTCGCCACCACGACGCTCGCCCTGGGCATCCGCAACATGCGGCGTAAGAACGTCCTCATCCGCAAGCTGGACGCGGTCGAGACGCTGGGCTCGGTGCAGACGCTCTGCCTCGACAAGACAGGCACGCTGACGGCCAACCGGATGTCGCTCCAGGCCGCCTTCGTGGGGGGCGAGCGGCTGAGGGTCCAAGAGGGCCGCTTCTTCGGCGAGACGGGGGAGGTGAACCCCTACGCTCGCGAAGACCTCCTGCGGCTCCTCCACGTGGGAGTCCTGTGCAGTGAGACCGAGCTCGTACGCGAGGGAGGGGCGTACGTGCTCCAGGGGTCGCCGACCGAGAACGCCCTCGTGGAGACTGCGATCGCCTGCGGAGTCGACGTCCCGGAGCTGCGGGCGCGCCTCCCTTCCGTGGCCGTGAACCTGCGCTCCGAGGAGCGGCCCTTCATGTGGACGCTCCACGCGGCCGAGTCCGGCCGTCGCTTCGTCGCGGTGAAGGGGAGCCCGTCCGAGGTCCTAGCGCTCTGCACCCACTGGGACCGGCAGGGCGAGGTGCGCCCGCTGACGGACGAGGAGCTCCTCTCGATCGAGCTCGAGAACGAGCGCATGGGCGGAATCGCCCTGCGGGTGCTCGGTTTCGCCTACGGTTGGACACAAGACGGCGAAGCACCCGTCGACACGCCGTCGCGCCTCACGTGGCTCGGCCTGGTGGGCATGGCGGACCCCCTGCGGCCGGGCGTGAAACGGGTCATCGGCGAGCTCCAGCGGGCCGGTCTCGACGCCGTGATGATCACGGGAGATCAGGCGCAGACCGCCCAGACGATCGGAAGAGAGCTCGATCTAGGCGCCGGACGGGAGCTCAAGATCCTCGACTCGAGCGCGATCGCGGCGCTCGAGCAGGAGGTCACGGAGGCGCTCTTCCAGCGGGTGGACGTCTTCGCGCGCGTGAGCCCGGCCAACAAGCTCCAGATCGTCCAGGCCCTCCAGCGCGCCGGGAAGGTCGTCGCCATGACCGGGGACGGCATCAACGACGGTCCCGCCCTCAAGGCGGCGGACATCGGCGTTGCGATGGGGCACACCGGCACGGACGTCGCCCGCGAGGTGGCCGACGTGGTGCTCGAGGACGATCGGCTCGAAACCATGATCGTGGCCGTCAGCCAGGGCCGCACGATCTACAACAACATCCGAAAGTCCACCCACTTCCTCCTCGCCACGAACCTGAGCGAGATCGTCGTCATGTCAGGCGCCCTCGCGGGGGGCCTGGGCCAGCCTCTGACCGCGAGGCAGCTCCTCTGGATCAACCTCGTCACGGACGTCTTCCCGGGGCTGGCCCTGGCGCTCGAGCCGCCGGAACCCGACGTCCTCGACCGGCCGCCCCGCGACCCCAAGCAGCCGATCATGGGCAAGGGCGATCTGCTCCGCATCGGGTTCGAGTCGCTCGTCCTCTCTGGGGGAGCCCTCGCGGCCTACGGGATCGGCCTCGCACGGTACGGCCGGGGACCCAAGGCGGGAAGCCTCGCCTTTACGACGCTCACGTCCGGCCAGCTCCTGCACGCCCTGAGCTGCAGGTCCGAGGACAAGCGGCTCTTCGCGCGATCGAGCCTCCGTCCCAATCCCTACCTGCGCTGGGCAATGGCCGGCTCCCTCGCCCTTCAGGCCGCGACCCTCGCGGTCCCCGGCCTTCGAAGCCTCCTCGGCCTTGCGCCCCTCGGCCTCGCGGACCTCGCGATCGTCGCCGCGGGTGCGGTGGGCCCGCTCCTGGTCAACGAGGCCACGAAGCCGTCGCGCTCCACGCCCAGGCTGGCGCCGGCAAAGGGGGACGCATGATGCAGAACGACTTCGTCTTCACCTCCGAGTCGGTCACCGAGGGCCATCCCGACAAGCTCTGTGACCAGATCGCGGACGCGGTGCTCGATCGCTTCCTGCAACAGGATCCGCTCTCGAGCCTCGTAACCGAGTGCGCCGTCTCCACCGCCGTCGTCTTTCTCGCGGCCCGCTACCGCTCCGAGGCGCTGGTGGACTTGGCGAACATCGCGCGGCAGGTCATCCGGCAGGTCGGCTACGAAGGGCAGGACTTCAACGGGCGGAACTGCAGCGTCATCACGAGCGTGCGCGAGCTCCCGCCCGACGCTCAGCGCGTCGACGAGGCGTTGCTCACGGAAGCCGAGCTCGACGCGATTTCGGCGCGAAACCAGGCCACCATCTTCGGCTACGCGTGCAATCAGACCGCCGCGCTCCTGCCGCTGCCCATCTGGCTCGCCCACAAGCTCGCGCGCAGGCTCACCTCGGCGCGGTTCCAGAAGGCACTACCTTATCTCACGCCGGACGGGAAGACCCAGGTGGCCGTAGAGTACCGCTCGGGATCCCCCCGCCGCATCCACAGCATCGCGGTCATCGCGAGCCAGGACCGCTCGGCCGCCGCCGGAGGGCCGACCCTGGAGCGCCTGCGGAGCGATCTGCGCGAGGCCGTCATCGACTTCGCCTTTCGCGACGAGGGGATCAAGCCGGACGGGGAGACGCGCATCTTCGTCAATCCCGACGGACCGTTCCTCGTCGGGGGACCCTCGATGCATTCGGGCCTCACCGGGCGCAAGAACGCCGTCGACACCTACGGCGAGTACTCGCGCCACAGCGGCGCGGCGCTCTCCGGCAAGGACCCTTCCCGCATCGACCGCGTCGGGGCGTACGCCGCTCGTTACGCCGCGAAGAACGTCGTCGCCGCAGGGCTCGCAAGCCAGTGCGAGGTACACTTGACCTACTCGATCGGCGCGGCCCGACCGGTGAGCGTCCAGATCCAGACCTTCGGGACCGGACGGATCCCGGATCACCGAATCGCCGCTCTCGTGGAGAGCCACTTCGACTTTCGCGTGGGGGGCATCGTCCGCCAGTTCAACCTGCGCCGCCTGCCGGCGATGGTGAAGGGCGGCTTCTACCGGAAGCTCGCCGCCTACGGACACGTGGGGCGGATGGACATCGGCCTGCCGTGGGAGGTGACGGATCGGGCCGAGCTCCTTCGGGCCGGCGCCAGCGCGTGAAGGGGCTCTCGGCTCGTCGAGGTCGAGCTGGAGCTCACCCGTGGGTAAAAGACCTCGAACGCGGTTCTCTCAGCATCCTAGGAGTACCGAGTGACGTCGAGGAGCCGCCCGATGGCCGCCTCCGCCCTGACGCGATTCTCGCGATCTCTCGGTTCCGTGTCGGCGCTCGAACCCTGCGCCTGACGCCTCAGAGAGGCGAGCAACGTGTCGAGGTTGAGGGGCTCCGGGGCGGAGAGGACCTTCAGAACGTGCTCTCCGATCGTGCGGACCGCTCGGGCTCTCGCGCGGGAGTCGGTCGTGCTCAGCGGGATTCCGAAGACTTCGTCGCCCTCACACGTCTCTTCGCACATCATGTCTTCGCACAAATCACAGCTTTCACCGTTCATACGTCACGCTCCACCCCCCCCGCCGACACTGGAGACCGGGCCGTCCGCACGCCGGCATCGCGCGCCGCTGTATCCCAAACTTGTTCAAGGACTTCTGTCCCTCTCGTTATAGATAACTACGAGCTCAGGCTTCCGGCGGCCACCTCCTTCTGAGCGCTCTCGCGGGGTCGGGCGGCACGAGCCGCCAGAGCGCCAGGGCCAGGGCCGCACCGGCGACGTAGGCAGCGCCAAAGACCCAAGGAGGCAGATCGTAGTAGATGATCGCCCCCACCAGGCGCGCGACGAAGCCCTCTTCCCGTTCGACTCCCCGCAGGGCGTCCTCCCATGTGGTCAGGGGGCAGGCTATCCCGATGAGGGTCTCGGCGGCCACGGCGGTCATGGCGATCAGGTGCCAGAGCCGAAGACTGCGACGACGCACCCATCTCCACCGAGCTATCGCTCCGAGAGGTACTGCGACGAGGCCTCCGGCCACGAATAGGACCAGGCAGAGATGGACCGCCAGAATGATGTCCGCCAAGAGCATGCGTACCAATTCCAACTCGCTGCGACTCCACTGCTTCTTCCTGCTCAAACTAACGGCCGACGTGCTACGAAGCCCGTGCCGCCCGTGAGGAAGCTTCGCGTCGAGCAGCCCTCTCCGGAGGGGGCCGGTCCTCCTCCGGGCTTTCGATCCTGCACTCACGTCGGCGTGCGATGCGGCGGTGCTTTCGCCGCGTCCAGAGCAGGAAGCTTCGCACCGCCCGCCTGCGTCGAGGCGACCTCGCAAGCATCAGTGACATGGTCCCTCCGAGGCCGTTCACAAGCAGTCAAGATAAGGCTGAAGACTGCCCGCGGACAGCACCCGGC
>JACRCS010000656.1 GCA_016218905.1 Deltaproteobacteria bacterium | reverse complement strand
CTCCAGTGGCAGAAACCCGACTTCGAGAAGCTCGTGGCCGGCACCGAGTCCTGGTGTCCCTTCTGCCCGGACAAGGTGCTGCAGGTCACCCCGTCCTTCCCGCCGGAGCTTCTGCCGGAAGGGCGCCTCCAGAAGGACGACCTGGTGCTCTTTCCGAACCTGGCCCCCTACGACGCCATCAGCGCGGTGGCCACCCTGGGGGCCCGCCACTTCTTCCCCATGACCGAGATCGAGCCCGGCCGCATCGCCCGCGCCTTCAGCCTCGCGATGGAGTTCTTTCGCAAAGTGCACGCCACAGCGCACCCCGAGTCCGTGTACCACCTGATCAACTGGAACCACATGCCGCCGGCGGGCAGTTCGCTGATCCACTCGCACCTGCAGGTCTTCGCCAGCTCGAGCGCTCCGAACCTCCTGCGCAGCGAGTTGGACGCCGCCCGGACGTACTTCTCGTGCACCGGAACGAACTACTGGGACGCCCTGGTCCGCGCCGAGCGGGAGGCCGGCCAGCGCTACCTGGGCCGGATCGGCCGGACCGACTGGCTCCAGGCCTACGCGCCCATGGGCGTGGCAGGCGATGTGGTGGCCGTGGTGGAGGGCGCGAGCGCCACCCTGGACCTCACCGACCAGGACCTGCTCGACCTGGGCGCGGGCCTCGCGAAGGCGATGGCCGCCTACGACGGCATGGGGATCTACAGCTTCAACATGAATTTCTTCCCGGGGGCCCCGGGCGACGCGCACGCGCGCTTCCACCTGGTCTTCTCCCCGCGCACGTTCTTCAACCAGGCGCTCGGCGCCACCGACATCGGCGCCCTGCGCAACCTCTACAACGAGACGCTCTGCATGGCCTTTCCCGAGGAGATCTGCGACGCTCTCCGGCCGCACTTCCAGGTCTAGGGGTCGCGCTATGCGACCTTGAACTCCTGAACGAGCTGCCTGAGTTCCGTGGCCGTGCGGCCCACCTGCTCGGTGGCTACGGCGATGTGCTCCATGCCGGAAGAGAACTCCTGCGCCGCCTGGAACACGTGGGTCACCCTTGTCGCGATCGCATCCACGGTCTGGGTCTGCTCCTCGGTGGCCACGGCGATTTGGGATGACATGACGGAGATCTGTTCAGCGCTGGCCACGATGCCCTGGAGCGAGTCAGCGGAGTTCGCTGCCAGCTGGGCAACGGTGCCGATCTCCCGAGCTTCATCGGTCATGGCCGCACTCACCTTCGCTGCATTCTCCTGCATGGTCTTCACGATCTTGCCGATCTCCGTGGTGGAGTTCGCAGTCTTCTCCGCGAGTTTGCGAACTTCGTCCGCCACCACGGCGAAGCCGCGCCCCTGCTCACCGGCCCGGGCCGCCTCGATCGCCGCGTTGAGCGCCAAGAGGTTGGTCTGCTCTGCGATTTCGTCGATCACCACCACCACTTCGCCGATCTGCGTGGAGCTTTCGGAGAGGCTCCCGACCACCCCGAGCATCCCCTTGATGGAAGCGGACACTTGGTTGATCCCGTTGACTGCGCCGGTGATCACCTTGCTGCCGTTCACGGCGGTCTCCTTCGCGTGATCGGCGAATTCCGACGCCTCTGCCACGTTCTTCGAGACCTGGAGCACCGTAGCCGAGAGTTCTTCCGCCGCCGCGGAAAGGCCGTTCGCCTCGTCCGTGAGGACCAGGGCCCTGCGGGCCATCTCCTCGCTGGTAGTGGCCTGCTCGACGATCGACGAGGCGACGACCTCGGTCTTCTTCGTGACGCCTGACAAGGAGTCGCTGAGCTTCCCCATGAGGCCGTTGAGGTTCTCGCACATCTTTCCGATCTCGTCGCTGGTCTTCAGCTGAGCTCTCTTGGTGAAGTCGCCCCTCGCGGCCGTTCCAATGAGGTCTTCGGCGACCCGGATCCCCTTCGAGATCGAGAAGGCGGTCCTGCCGTTGATCAAAAGCACCAAGGCGATCACCACGACGGACATTGCGATCATCAGTGACAAAGAGGCCCGAACCGCTTGGCTGACCTCGAGGACGACGAGTTGCTGCTTCTCCGAGATGCTCTTGACCTGCTCCTCTCCCTTGCGTGACTGCTCTTGAGAGGCCGTCTTGATGGCATCCGTCATCTTCAGCATCTCGGTTTCGCTCGACAGCACGCTCCTCTTGGCGTCCGCAATCCGCCCAACCGCCTGCGCCGCGGCCGCGGTGGCTTGCCCGATGAGCGCCACGTTGCCGGCGAGGGACCCCTGTCCCATACTCGCAAGGGCAGCCCTCAGGCCGTCCGACGCTCTGCGAAGCCGGCCCTGGCTCTCCACAGCCGAGGCGAGAGCTTGTGCCACCTCTGCCTCGCTGACCCCGAGCATGACGCGCTTGGCCTGGTCCGCGAGAATTCGGGTTTCCAGGGTCACCGAATGGCTCAGGGTCGACACCTTCTCGGCGCCTTGCTGGAACCCCAACGCCTCCGTTGTCTCTTGCCTGCCTTTGAGGATCTGGACCTCCAGCGGATCCACGGCCTCGTACATCTTCAACGAAAGCCCCGCGACAACCTGCTGAATATCGTTTCTCAGAGAAGAGTACGCCCCCTCGCTCTCCGCATCCCCCGACAGGATCTTCCCCTTGAACGAAAGCAGGCCGACGTTCTCCCTCGTCACCTTCCCATAGATCTCTCCGACGCGGTCCCTCACCTCCGAGAGGATCGGCGGCTCTCCCTGGGCGTAGCCGATCCCCTGAACCGAGTCGGCGACCGCCTTCACCCTCTCGGCGAGGGGGGTGAGTCGGAACTTGTTCTTCGCCGCGTCGATGCCGCCCAGCAGGACCTCCAGGTCCTTCAGCTTTGTCTGCAGCGTCAGCGCCTTTTTGATGGTCGTGTTGAGCGTAAGGCTTGCCGCCTGCGCCCTGGAGAGCTTCTTTGAGGCCTCCCCCTTGATGGAGGAGATTCGCCCTTCCACCCCCGAGGCCACCTCGTTCACCTTCGCCAGCGAGGCGCTCACGGCCTCGATCTCAGTTCGGAACACCTCCGCACCCTTGCGGCGCTGGTCCACGGCGGCCACGACCCGGCGGTGCAGGCCCCCAAAGGCTGACGGATCGATGCCTTCGACCCCCACTCCCAGCCGCTCCAACTCGCCGAGGAGCCCCTGCAGGGCGTGGATACGCCCGGACACTGCGTCGGAGATGGCCTTGCTTTCTTCCGCGGTCGTCGCCACGCCCAGGCGCATGAAGTCGAGCGAGATCTTCTCCACGACCTGCTGCAGCTCCAACGTCTTCACCTGAGCGGGGGTCGACCTCTCCGTGAGTTGACAGATGCTGTTCTTGATCTTCACGATCGCACCGACGCCCACCAGGACGATGCAGGCCACGGAGGCCGAGGTGATCAGAACGCCGCCCAGCAGTCGTTTTCGGATGGTCATGACTCGACTCCCGCGTGCCCGGGCATCTCGACACCCGGCATCTTCGGCTCAAGGATCCTGCGATGTCCCCTGGTCCGCCTCACGGCCGAGTCAGAGGCGTGATCTTGCCGTCCTTGATCTGCGTGAGGAACACGTGATCCGAGCCCTGGTGGTCCTGGGGCCCGAAGGTGAGGGTCAAGCCACCGAGATCGACCCCCTGGACGCCTTCCAAGGCCTTGATGAGCCCTGCCCTGGTGAGATCCTGGCCGGCCTTCTCGAGGCCGAGGACCAATGTCTTGGCCGTCAGGCAGCCCTCGAGGTTCACGAACCCCAGCTTCTCCCCCGGAGATGCCTTGGCGATGGTCTCCGCGCACTCTTTGACGATGCCGACGCTGAGGTCGCCCGGGAAGGGAACCACCTGAGAGATCACGATGCCGTCCCCCTCGGTGCCGACCAGGCCCACCAAACTGTCGGTGCCCACGAATGACACGGTGGCCAACCGGGCCTTCAACCCCTCGGCTCGGGCCTCCTTGACGAAGGTTGCCAGCGGCGTGTAGGGGCCCACCATGATCACTGCATCCGGCTTGGCCGCCAGCACGGAGGCGAGGCCCGTCTTCACCGCCGTCGTGTTGCGCTGGAAGGTGCCCTTCGCCACTACCTCCATGCCGCGTTTCTTCAGCGCCTTCTCGGTTCCCGAGAGCACGGCCAGGCCGAAGCCGTCATCCTGGTAGAAGACGGCGATCTTCTTCGCCCCCTCCGCGACGAAGAGTTCCACCAGCTTCTCGGCTTCGTCGTCGTAGGACGCCCGAAGGTTGAAGACTTCGGAGGTCACCGGCTGACGAAACGCCATGCCCCCGCTGAACAGGCCCACCAGCGGCACCTTGTACTCCTTGACCACCGGCAGCGCGGCGTTGCCGGTCGGGGTACCCACGTATCCGACCAGGGCAAAGACCTTCTTGCCCTCGATCATCTCCACCGTCTGGTCGACGCACTTGTCCGGCTCGTAGCCGTCGTCGGCAACGAGCAACTCGATCTTTCGGCCGTGAACACCGCCCTTCTCGTTCACGCCCTTGAACAGGGCCTCCGCCCCCACCCGCATGTTCTTTCCGAGCGCGGAAGCCGGGCCGGTCTGGGCGTTTACCATGCCGACCACGATGCCCTCACCCGTCACGCCCTGTTCGGCGAAAGCCGCGGAGGCGATCAAGACGGCCAACGTAGGACCGAGAACGCTTGACATCGCAACCTTTTTCATCGCTGCCCTCCTGAACCTGATGTTGTGAAATACCGCCCAGTACATCCACGGTTGTTTGTTCGGCAGAATTCCGTAGATCCTTGAACAAGAAAACGATCAATCGATTTGTTCTATCCATGTGTCAGTCGTTCACTCTAAGCGATCTGCAGGGTTTGCGTACCGACTTGGCCGGCGCAATTGGCGGCGACTTCAGGAGGGGACGGGACGCGGGGTTCGAAGTGGGAACACAGCGCGCCGACCCGCACGGAAGAGCAGCGCTGCATGGGATTCGGAACAAGAAAGGCCGCGCCGCCCCGTCTGACGGAGGCGGCGCGGCCCCGAAGTCGCGCGATGCAGGCCAGTTGGTCCTCGAACAGCCACTCTCCCTATCCGCCCGCTCCCTCCCAGAGGTCGGGCGCTACTCATCGGCCGGCGAACCTGGCAACCCCTTCGGGACAGAACGCGGTGGATCTCGCCAGGGGCCGGCGCCCCTTCAGTACCCGTACCCGCCCGTCTCGATCTCGGTCAGGACGCCGTCGGTGAACCGCAGGAGGTAGATCAAGCGGCGGGAGCCGAAGTTGTAGGTCCACTCGTCCAAGAGAAACGTCACACGGTGCTCCCGGTAGCCGCGGGAGTCACGGTCGAACACCCGGATCGCCCGCTCTTCCTCCCTCGCCTCCCGCAGCAGCGGCTGGCCGCACTTCATGAGCACGTCGAAGCTCCGGTCGCCGATCCGAAAGCCCCCCTCCTTGCAGTCCCGGCCGTCCCAGTACCGAAATCCCTCCTCGACCGTGGTCGGCGGGTACCCGTACCCGCTGTGCGCGATGGACGTCACGCGGCCGTTTCGGAACGTGACGGTGTAGAGGAACTGGCCCGGGCCGAAGTTGTAGGTCCACTCGTCCACGTTCACGGTCGAGCGGCGCTCCACCCAGGCACCCGACCTTCCCTTCCGGGCGCCGCTCACACGCTCCTCCTGGTAGGGCTCCTGGTAGGTCGGCTCTCCGCAGGCTTTGAGGACCTGGACCTTCGCGTCTCCCTCGGAGACGAGGCCCCGGTCGCAGCGCAGGGTGTCGGCAAAGGACCCGGAGGCAAGCGCCGCCCCGAGCAGTACCGCGGAACCCAACGATCGCAGCGCCATGTGCACCCTCCGTCAGCCGACGATCAGCTCCTCGAGCCGCCGCTTGGGCACGTGGTGAATCTCGTCGCCGTCCCGCCAGTACCGGATGTCGCCGCCGGGCGGCAGGTCCTCCAGCACCACGGTCTCGGCGGGCTTCCCCAGGGCCAGCACGAGGCGAATCCGGAGGTGGTCGGCGATCCCCAGGGCGGCCCGCAGCCGCTCCTTCTGGATCGCGCCGATCATGCAGCCGCCGAGCCCCTTCTCCACCGCCCCGAGGAGGATCGTCTGGGCCGCGATGCCGTCGTCGCACCACCACTCCGTCGTGAT
>JACRCS010000636.1 GCA_016218905.1 Deltaproteobacteria bacterium | reverse complement strand
CGCCCCCTATTCCCTGTGCCGGACCGAGGTCGCGATGGGCTCGAGTATCGCCCTGGCGCAGGGCTTCGCGTACGCGGGCCTCGACACCCCCGTCGTCGCCACCATCGGCGACAGCACGTTCTTTCACGCCGGCATTCCCCCTCTTCTCAATGCCGCCGCCCAGAACCTCAATCTGACGGTGCTGATCCTGGACAACGGCTACGCCTCCATGACCGGCTACCAGCCGTCGCTGGGCAATTACCAGGACGACCGCGGCGCCGTGCCGAGCCCCCTGAGCATCGAGGAGCTCGCGAAAGCGGCGCGCGTACGGCGGGTCCGAAAAGCCCTCCCCTACTTCAACCGCCGCCTGGCTCGGGTGCTCGCCCAGGCCCTGCGCTCGCCCGGCGTGCAGGTGATCATCGCCGAGGCCCCCTGCGTGGCACGACGCCCGCGGCGAACGGTCATTCCGTATCGGGCCCTGCCGGACCGCTGCCTGGGGGCCTATGCCTGTCCTTCGTCCTGCCTGGAAACCGTGGGCTGCCCGGCCCTGGACGTGGACGGGCCTACCCAGAAGGTCACTGTGGATGGGGAGCGCTGCATGGGCTGCGGACTGTGCGCCTCGGCGTGCCGCCACAAGGCCTTGAAGCGGGATCTTAGGGCGCGAAGGCGCACGCGATGAGGCTCGATCTCGTGGTGGCGGGTGTGGGGGGGCAGGGGGTGCTCACCTTCGCCTCGGTGCTGACCAAAGCAGCGGTCCGCGAAGGCTACGACGCGCACTATCTCATGCTGGCGGGGCTGGCACAGCTCGGCTCTCCCGTGCGTGCGCACGTGCGCCTGGGGCTCCCGGCCGGAACGAGTCCCAAGATCTCGAAGGCGAGGGCGCAACTGGTCGTGGGGCTCGAGCGCCTGGAGGCGCTTCGCGTCGCGCCCTTCCTCGCGCCTGCCGGGCGTGCACTCCTGGCAACGGATGCGGTGCTTCCGTACGAGGCTCGCTTCCGCAAAGGACGGTACCCAAGCCAGCCGGAGGTGGAGGAGGCGTTCGCCGGACGGAAGGTTCTGTGGATCCCGACGCACGACCTCGCCGGGCGGCACGGAACCTCGGCCCTGGCCAGCGCAGTGATGCTCGGCGCGCTCGCGGGAACCACCCCGGTGGTCGAGCGGGAGAATCTGATCGTCGCGCTGCGGGACGAACTGCCCCACCTCGCCGACGTCGAGGTCGAGGCGTTCTTCGAGGGCTACGGCTTCGTAACGGGGAACTACGAGTGATGGGACGCCTCAACCGTTCGCGGTGTCCACTCCCACGGCCCGCCGCAGTGCTGGCGCCAAAGCCGCTGCCACCACCACCTTGACCGCGTCGAACACGAGAAAGCCTCCGAGCCCCCACACGACCTTCCGGAAGACCTGGGCCTTGCCCTGCACCACCGCCAGGTTGAGGAAGAGGCCGAGCACTCCGCACGCGTAGAGGGCCGCGAGCCCGGCCACAAGCCCGAGGAGGGTCCGTCCCCTCCCGGTCCCACCCTTTCCGATCCACGCCGCCACCCACGCGGCGGCCGCGAACCCCACCAGGAATCCGAAGGTCGGTTGCAGCACGTAGGCCGGTCCGCCCCCGTTGGCAAACACCGGGAGCCCCAGGAGCCCCAGAGCCAGGTAGACGAGTTGGGACGAGAGGGCAACGGCCGGCGCCAGCACCGCGCCCGCGAGGAAGACGATGAGGGGTTGGAGCGTGAAGGGGACCGGCTCGAGAGGCAGCCGCAGAAAGGCGCCTGCCGCGGTCAGGGCAGCAAAGAGCCCGGTGAGGACGAGGTCTCGAGTCGACGCGCGCGCCATCGCGCCTCCGGCAGGAATGGGGTTCGTTTCCCGCGGAGGGTAGGCGATCGCCGGGCCCTTGTCAACGCTATGATCTAAGCAGGTTTACGCTGCCGCTGCTCAGGCAGCCTGGGCCGGCGCCTCACGCACCAGCACCGCCTCGGGGTCGACGCCTGCCGCAGCGGCTTCCAGGGTGGCCGCGACGGCGCGCGCAAACGGCTTTTCTCCCCGATCGTCCTGCTCCCGCAGATCCACCTCAACGGACGCCGCCAGCCGGGCACCGTCGGCGTCGAAGACGACGCGAACGCAGGGCCTCAGGAGTTGATCGTGGTTCTGTCGACACACGACGCCCACCTCGCCGGTGTCCAGCCGCACCACCGAACCGATGGGATAGATCCCGATGCACTGGATGAACTTCTGCACGTAAATCGGGTAGAAGTCGGTCTTCGCCCACTCGTACATCTTCTGGAGCGCCTGGTGGGTCGGCATGCCTTTGTGGTAGACGCGGTCGGACGTCACGGCATCGTAAACGTCGGCAACGGCCGAGATGAGCCCGAACTTCCCGATGGAGAGGCCCCGCAGGCCCCGCGGATACCCCCGGCCGTCGAAGCGCTCGTGGTGGTTGAGGGCGACCGCGGCGCACTCATCCGGCACCTCCTTGGTCTCCAACAGAATCTTCGCCCCGTGCAGGGAGTGGGTCTTCATGACCTCGAACTCCTCCTCGGTGAGGCGGCCCGGCTTGTTGAGGACGGCTTCCGGCACCCGCATCTTCCCCACGTCGTGGAGGATGGCCCCGACACCCAGGCGCTTGAGCTCCCCCTTCACGATTCCGAGGTGGCGTCCGAGCGTCAGCGCCAGCACGCTCACGTTGACGCTGTGGTTGAACGTGTAGTCGTCGAAGTTCTTCAGCCTCGACAGACTCGCGAGGGCGTCGTGGTTGCGGAAGATGGAGTCGACCATGTCGTCCACAACGCGCGCCGCGCGCTCACCGTCGACGCTCTTGCCCATGCGGGCGTCGCCCAGGAGGTCCTTCACCAGGTCCTTGGCCTGTCCGTAAACGGTGCGCGCCCTTCGAACCTCCTCCTCGTAGGGCGTGGAGTCGGTCGGGGTTGCGTGCTCCAGCGCGTCGTCGGCCGGCTCTTGGGGGGGCAGGGGAGGCGGAGACAGCACGTCCCTGTGCAGGCGCTCCTTCGCCTCGCTCTCGGCCTGCTCGATCGGTTGGCCCTTGCCCGTGTCGCGCCCGAGTTCGGTGTTGATCAATACCTCCTGGATCCGGTGCTCGACGAGGATGTCGATGTCCTTCGTGCTCTTGATGCGGCGGCGGTTGGAGAGGAACGGATGGTCCATCCATGGGACGTTCAGGTCCTCGATGAACATGCCCACTTCCAACTCGTCGACCCGGATCTTCTTGATCATCCGTTCCCTCTCCCTTCCCTCTGTCAGCGCCGCCGGAGGGCCCCGCCCGTTGGTCCTGCCTCCCTCGCTTATCGGCCCTTGCCGACGAACCTTGAGGGTCCGGTCGGCGAGGATCGACTTGACAGAGGAGCAACGGACCGGGTAAGAGGCTGCTCTCGGCAACCGCCCGGGCTCGGGCACCCCTATGGGAGAGGACCCACTCGTGAACAAGACTCTTCGCTCGGACCAGGTCGTGATCGTGGCCGTGGCGTGCCTGCTCGCCGGATACGTCCTGGGCCTCGTGACCTCCTTCTTCATCTGGAACAAGCCCGG
>JACRCS010000637.1 GCA_016218905.1 Deltaproteobacteria bacterium | reverse complement strand
TCGTCGTCGCTGCCGGGGCGGCCGGCCTGGCCGCCGCCGGCGCCGCGGCCCAGGCCGGGGCCAGGGTGGTCGCCTTCGAGAAGAGAGGCACCACCGGCGGGACGGGCAACATGGGCATGGGGCCCTTCGGGGTGGAGAGCCGGCTCCAGAGGCTGAAGCAGATGGGGCCGACGCGGGACGAGGCGTTCCGCATCTTCATGGAGTACACCCACTGGCGCGTGGACGCCCAGCTGGTCCGGGCCTACATCGACAAGTCGGCCACGACCATCGGGTGGCTCGAGGAGTTGGGCGTCGAGTTCGCCGAGCCCGCCACCTACTTCCCGGGCGGGCACTTCACCTGGCACCTCGTGAAGCCGGCCAAGGGGCAGCCCGGCCCCATGGCTTCCGCCGCGATGATGAAGATCCTCACCGAGAGGGCCCGGGAGCTCGGGGTCGAGATCCTCCTCCAGACGCCCGTGCGGAAGATCGTCCGGACGGGCGCACGGGTGACCGGCGTCCTGGCGGAAGACCGGTCCGGAGAGCGGATCGAGGCGAGCGCCGGGGCCGTAATCGTCGCGACCGGCGGCTTCGGGGACAACCCCGAGATGATCAAGCAGTACACCGGGTACGAGTGGGGGAAGGATCTCTTCTCCTTCCGCATCCCGGGGCTCGCGGGCGACGGACTGCGCATGGCGTGGGAGGTTGGCGCCGCGCCCACCGAGATGACCATGGAGATGATCTACGGCATGCCCGGGAAGTGGGACCCGAGGCTCCATGAAAGCTTTCGCCAACCGCACCTCCTGGTGAACCTCCTCGGCGAGCGCTTCTTGAACGAAGGGATCATGCCCAATACGACGTTCACCGGGAACGCCATCTCCCGCCAGAAGGACCGATCTGCCTTCCTCGTCTTCGACGCCGGCATCAAGCGGCACATGGAGACGGTGGGATTCGACGAGGTGAGCGTCGTCTTCCCCTTCCCGAAGGTCGACGACCTGGACGCCCTCGTGCAGGAGGCCCAGGAGAAGGGCTGCACGGACCTCTTCGTCGCCGCTTCTCTGGACGAGCTGGCGGCGAAGACCGGGATCGACGCGGAGGGGCTCCGGAGGACCGTGGAGGAGTACAACGGCTTCTGCGACCGGGGCTTCGACCCCGTCTTCAACAAGGCGCATGACCTCCTCCGGCCGCTGCGGACGCCGCCCTTCTACGCAGCCCGCCACCTCCCCAGCGCCTACGGGAGCCTGGGCGGGATCAAGATCAATCACCGCACGGAGGCGCAGGACGCCGAGTGGAGGACGATCCCCGGCCTGTACGCGGCGGGGACGGATGCCTGCACCATCTACGGGGACAGCTACGTCTTCGTCCTGCCGGGGAATACGATGGGGTTCGCCCTCTGCTCCGGCCGGATCGCCGGAGAGAACGCCGCCGCCCACGCCCGCTCGGCCGGAAGGGAGGCGGGGCGATGAAGGCGCTCGTTCTCTACTACTCCCAGACTGGCAACACCGAGAAGGTCGCGCGCGCCGTCCACCGGGGCCTGAGCCGGGCCGTGCCCGATTGCGAGCTGAAGACGGTGAAGGAGGCAGACCCGGAGAGCCTCTCGGGGTACGACCTCGTGGGCCTCGGGAGCCCCGTCTGGTGCGGCGGCGAGACGCCGAACGTGAGGAAGTTCCTCGACCGGGTGCCGAAGCAGCCGGGGACGCACCTCTTCTCCTTCAACACACACGGGGTGATGCCGGAACACTACTTTCCGAGCCTCGTCCGAAGGCTCACCGCCAAAGGTTTCACCGTCATCGGCACCGGGGACTGGTACGGGAGCGTCCACTTCCAGCTCGCCCCGAAGCCCTACTACACCGACGGGCACCCCGACGAGCAGGACCTCGCCGAGGCCGAGGCCTTCGGCCGCGACATGGTGGAGCGGAGCGTCCGGATCGGGGGCGGGGAGACCGATCTCATCCCGCCCGTCCCGCAGCACGCGTATACGCCCCAGCTCCACGTCCTCCTCGAGTTCTACCAGGCCGGCGGCAACCCCCACGGCCGGGTCACCTACGACCGGGAGAAGTGCCTCTACCCCAAGTGCCGCCTCTGCCAGGACCATTGCCTGATGGGTTACATCGACCTCGGGGCGGACCCGCCGAGGCACGGCTCCGAGGGCACGGGCTGCAACATGTGGATGGGGTGCACGTTCTGCGAGCTTGTCTGCCCGACCGGGGCGATCTCGGGGGCGTGGGAGGAGCTCGTCCGCCAGGGGCACAACCCCGGCGTCGTCGTGGGCTTCAACCCGCTCGCGCGGGCGGCCGAGGAGGCCATCGCCTCCGGGCGCCTGCGGCCCCTGGTCCCGAAGGAAGAGGTGGGGTCGGAGGGCCCGTACTTCAAGGCTTTCGCCGAGCGCCCGCGGTTCAAGATCCGCAAGCGCGCCTGACCCGGCAGCCTGGGGGGCAGGCCCGCTCCTCCGACCGGCGTGGGCAGCGGCGACCGAGGGCCGAAGGGACTCCTCCTGGTCTCGACCCGGCCCGTTCGTCGCCGCCTGCCCCTTGCTTCAACCGGCGTTTCGGCTGACCCGAAGCGGCAGTTGCGCGCGCCCATGCTCTAGTTCCCTGCTCTTTCCTCTCCTCCTGAAAAAACTGTTTGGGAGCGGAAGGTCGGTCTTGACAACCGCCAGCGTGTCTCGCTATAAACTCTTGTATCTCAGAATAAGAGATCATGTCTCACATAGGCCGTTCGGGCCGACCGGATCGGTCCACCGGAGGGGACAGGCCACGATCGACTGACCACCGGAAACGCTTGCAACACCCAGAAAGGAGGCGCGGATGGATCCATCGGACCGGAAGCACGGGGAGACTAGACGGGCACTACGAGGTTGCGCAGGGGTACTCCCCAAGGCCGCGGGAGCGGCTATCCTCGTGCTCGCGGCTTCCTCGGCCCAGGCCTTCAGGGTGGACACCGGGAATCCGGACCTGAAGCTCAGCTGGGACACCACCCTGAAGTACAGCGCCGCCTTCCGGGTGGAAGGCCAGTCCGACACCCTCGTCTCCGCCGCTCGCAATCCCTCGAACGTGAACCAGGACGACGGCGACCGGAACTTCGACCGCGGCCTCATCTCCAACCGCTTCGACCTCTTCTCGGAGCTCGACGCGATCTATAAGGGCTTCGGCCTGCGCCTCAGCGGCGCCGCCTGGTACGACTTCGAGTACAACCGGGACACGGACAACGACTCGCCGGGGACCTACAACGCCTTCTCCGTCTCCAACCGCCACTTCCCCGGCGGGACGGAGCGGCTCCACGGGCGGAAGGCCGAGTTCCTG